>JAKOPX010000143.1 GCA_029778665.1 Bacillota bacterium
CATCCAGTCACGGATCAGGACGCTGTACATCGGTACATCCGACCTGAAGGCCGGAGCTGCAGGCTCAGTGATCGACGTGTTCAGGGTAAGCGCTTTCAACCACAGGGTCGACGTGGTCTGGGGCGTGCTGGAGCAGGAATGCTCCGCGATACTGAAGGAGTTCTTCAGAGGACTCAGATAAAAGCGGTGCCTGGTGCGTCATCTTTAGGCTATTGAAGACAATAGCACAAATTCATATACGGAGAGGTATCGAAGTGGTCATAACGGGGCTGACTCGAAATCAGTTTGTCGGAAACGACACGCGGGTTCGAATCCCGCCCTCTCCGCCAAAGCAAAAAAGCCTGGGTTTGCCAGGCTTTTTTATTTCGTTAAGCTTATTTGCCTCATATCAGATGCCTGATATCAGGCACTCGATGTTTTTCGTACCATGTACTCATTGTTTTTTCGCGACGACGAACGTCGTGTTCTCCATGCGCCAAGCCATTTCGGTAGTTGAAAATCCGGCCTTTTTGAGCATTGCGATCTGGTTTGCGACCGTACAGGGCGTGTCGGAATGGTAATATTCACAACCTGAAGCACCAATTTCACTTTCATGATTACATATCGGCTTTCAGCGTTTGCTGAAATCCTGTTCCAGCTGTGCCAGCGGGAACGGCGGTGAGGCCAGGGGCCTGACTGCAATGGACATCAGCAATGCAGGGTTGTCATCAGCGGCTATCCTGTTCGAACTTAGTACACCGCATTCCCGGCAACGGTGAATGATTGCCCATTCGCCATTTTTTCGCACCCATACGCCGATCGGGTCCATGATGCCCCTGCACAGGGAAGCACGATCCCCCGGCTCATTGTCGACATGCAGGCTGGACAGGCATTTCGGGCAATGGTTGCGGTGCTGGGTGCCTGCTCCTTCCCGCACGACTAATTCACCGCAGACCTTGCAGGTAAAGCTCTCATGGCAGGCCGTATTCCTGTAATCCAGGCATGCTGTCTGCCGGCCAACCATACCGGCATCCCGATGATCCGCACGGGCAGTATGCCGGTGTCCTGCGTCTGCATGCCGGTGGCGCATATCATTGCCCTGCATCTGCCTGTGATATTTTGAGATATTCTTCTCCCATCTCTTTTTCTCCTGCAAATAGCCAGCCTTGTCATCGGCATATCTCGCTTCCTGCTTGAGCTTCAGGTAGCTCTCCCATCTCCCGCGCGGAAGTTCACCACTCATGATGGCCTCCCTGACTGCACAGCCGGGTTCGGTCTGGTGCCGGCAATCGCTGAATTTGCAGCGCCCCAGCCAGCGCTCCACATCATCGAATGCTTCGCCAAGGCCCTTGCTGACATCCCACATGCCAAGCTCACGCATTCCCGGAGTATCGATCACCATCGCTCCGCTGTCAAGCATGATCAGCTGCCGATGAGTAGTTGTATGGCGGCCTTTCGAGTCCGCTTCGCGTATTTCATTCACAGCCATGATATCTCTGCCGGCCAATGCGTTTACGAAACTCGATTTGCCGACACCGGACGAACCCAGCAAAACAATGGTCTTCCGTGGCTTCAGGTATTCACTGAGGGCATCGAACCCATATCCTGTCTTCACACTTATCGCATAAACTGCCGCATTCCTGGCGACTTTCTCAGCCGCCCTGACCTTGTCGGAACAGTCACCTGCCAAATCAGCCTTGTTCAGGATGACCACAGGTATCCCCCCTGACTGCCAGGCGAGAGTCACATATCTCTCAAGCCTTCTGATGTTGAAATCGTCGTTCAGCGACTGCATGATAAAAACATAATCAAAGTTGGCGGCAACTGCCTGTTCGCCACGGCCGGGCGTGGGATCGCGCCTTGAAAAGAACGATTTCCGCTCAAGCGTTTTCGTGATCTGGCTGTCACCATACGGATTGTAGTTGATCAGCACAAAATCGCCCACAGCCGGGATGCTCTCTGCCCCATTGTGGAAATACACGGCCGGTTTGAGTACTCCGTAAACCGGTCCATGTTCACATACAAGTTCATAACGTTCCCTGTATACAGATATGACCCGGGCAGGAGTCCCGCTTTCGTTTTCCGGCATCATTGCCGGGGTAAATCCATAATCTGTAAGATTCAAGTTCAGCTACCTCCATTATCAGCTTAAAATTTGACATTACTTCTGCGGTTTTCGTGGTCCGGCTGCAAAAAGCCGCTCTCATAAAACACAACTCCTTTCGGTTTCAAATCTGTATTATTCTGTTAAAATAAAATACCGCGGGATGCAGCCTTCGTTCAGCGCTGCAAACCGCGGCCAATGTACAGATCTGTCAGTTTACGGATTTGGATGCGTACAAAAAAGCACACCTTTCCGATGTGCTTCAAATGTGCTGCAATATTAACGGAAGGCTACATGATACGGCAAAGCAAAACAAAGCGTCCTGTCACATTAAGGACACTGGCCATTTGCATCAATATCGGCAAACAGCAATACTGACCACCGGTTTTTAGTGATGCAAACAGGTATCCTGCTCTGCCACTATTCAGTTTTATGATTATGCAGCATTCCCAGATGCTATCATAAAACCGTACGCCTTTCGTTTCTGCCTTTCGGCAGTAATGACACGCATATGATACCATAAGATGACTTCAGATTACAAGAGTATACAGGCAAAAAGGCAGTTATATATGTCCATAAATAACTGCCTTCCTGATGTAACGCTCCCGCCTGAAACACCCGGATCGGTGAAATTGTGCCAGTAATGATCCCATTGCCTTTCCCGGTTATTCCGGATTTACAGACCACTGAAGGCCGGCCATCCCTGCATTCTTTCCCTGTGGATCCCCGGCGGGTCAAAGCGGTCGCAGTGACTATAGTTTGTCGGATAACCAAGTGACACGATGGGCATGGTTCTGTCCGGTTATTTTATAACGAATGCAGTCCTCATCCCAGGGCTGAAAGCTTTTCATAAATACTGACCAGAGAATTATAACTCTCTTCAAATACAGGCATCAGTTCCTGATATATCCTGTGATTCTCTTCTGTGGGCAGATGCTCTTCCTCTATCCGGATGAACCGGTCAATGACGTCAAAGTTTTTATAAATCCCGACGCCTACTCCGCCGGTTATTGCCGCACCCATGGAAGTGGCCTCCTCCAGGTAATTCGGCTTCAGTATTTTCAGCCCGTACACATCAGCCATGATCTGGCGCCAGAATTTCCCCCTGGCACCGCCTCCGATCGCAATGACTTCTTTTATATCAGCATGCTGTCTGAACACATCCAGTATGACATTCAGGTTAAGGGTTATCCCCTCCAGGACAGCCCTGATCATGTCTTCACGCCTGTGTGCGGCTGTCAGCCCGATGAAAGCTCCCCGTGCATTCGGATTCCACCAGGGGCTTCTCTCCCCGAGAAGGTACGGCAGGAATATCAGCCCGCGGGCCCCTGCAGGAGTTTTTTCCGCTTCCCCGTCCATCAGCTGGTACGGACTGATCCCAAGCTTTTCCGCCTCAGCTGCTTCGCCGGTGCATATCACATTCTTCAGCCAGCTATAGGATACGCCGGCAGCCTGCATGCTCCCGCACGGCAGAAAATACCCAGGAACGATATGGGCCCAGTTGAATGTCCTCATCCGGCTGTCATAGATCGGGTTTTCAGTGGTTAGCGAAATCCAGGATGAAGAACCTATGACATTGTAGGTGACGCCCGGTTTTATGCATCCTGCGCCTATAGCGGCACATACTCCGTCGCCCCCGCCGCAGACGACCAGTGTATCCTGCGACAATCCTGTCGCATCTGCAGCCTCCCTGGTTACATTGCCTGCTACATAAGTGGATTCTCTCAATTCAGGCAGTTTGTCCCCGTCGATTCCCATAGTGGTGATGATCTCATCAGACCACTCGAGCTTTTCGAGGTCGACCATATTGGTTCCCGAACCGTCGGAGTAATCCGTCACATACCTGCCTGTCAGCTTGTAGATGATATAGTCCTTGGCGTTCAGTATCTTATATGTGTTTGAGTAGATTTCCGGCTCATTGTTTTTTATCCACATCAACTTCTGAAGTGAATAGGAAACGCTGATCGGATGGCCTGTGATCTTATAAAACCGGTCTGCCCCGATCTTTTCCTTTACTTCGTTCATTTCCCTTACTGCCCTTTGGTCCGCCCAGATGATCGACCTCCTGAGAGGTTTCCCGTCCCTGTCCACGCACAGGCACCCCATCATCTGGCCGCTGAAGGAGACAACAGCAACATCATCGCTGTCGATTCCTTTCAATATCTCTTTCGTTGTCTGGCAAACGGCTTTCCACCAGTCATCCGCATCCTGTTCGGCCCAGTTGCCGTTAAAGTAGTACGTTGTGTAGGGATAGACAATGCTTTTTACCAACTGTCCTTCGACTGTGTACAGTGTTGCTTTGTTACCCGATGTTCCAAGATCGTGCGCCAATAAGTACTTCATATCCTGACACCTCATTTCGATTCTGTATTGCATGGTGTATTTATAAGCGGCAGCAGCTGTCCGGGATTAAAATACCTGGTCTGCAGGCAACCGTACCGCTGAACACCGGACATGCAGATCTGCCTCACTCCCATACCGGGCAAATCTGAAAACAGGAACGGCTGGCAGCATCTCCGGAAATATGGACAGATGAGCCGGAAAATGGATCTGATCTTTTTGTACGGCAGATTATATCAGCCATTTGTCAAAGTTCCGAACATACCCGTATTATACCAAAGAGAACAGCAGTATTACAGCGGGGCATTATGCGATCCGGTATTGCCAGGCCTCATCGATAAAATAAATTCCGCCCCCAATTCATGGACAGCGGAATTTACACCTGCAAACCATATTTTCTGTTAGCTTCATTGATCAGTATTCACTGCCTGACGAAGGTACTTTCAGCTTCAAGGGAGCACAGAGGCTGCCGGCTGCTCACAGCGGCTCCCCGAACCTCTCAAAGCCTTTGTACCTGGTACCCTGGAAAGTCAGCCTGCCCATATCACCTTCGACAAGATACCCGAACTCATGATGCGGCACGTGCAGTTCCAGCCTGTCGCCGCTTTCAAACTCGAATGTCACATAGTATGACGTACTGGTGTGATGATGGCGCATATCACCGCCACGGTGGTGATGCGACACGCTCGTCCTTTTGGCCACTACCCTGGCATCCACCGTCAGTACCGGGGAGTTGTTGTTCCTGTTCCACTCAGCTATACCCCTGAATACCGTTACGGCAATAAGGATCAAGACCATGACAAATCCAAAGCCAAAAAGTACCGGGAAAATGTCAAAAAACATGTCAAACATTGTTGTCACCAACCATCCGCTTCATCAGAGTTTTAAGCAATCGAACTACATTATATCATACTTGCTTTTTCATGTATTTGTTTGCCGCCTGGATTGAAAAATTTACATATGCCCGGACGTCGCCCTGCAACCGGCAGTTGAATATTCTATTTGCTTCCGTGACGCCTGGCATGCCAGATGGCATCTTGTTGCAAAGCAGTGCAACCAGCGATTGATTGACCCGGATTATCAGCCATGATATCTTGGAATCGGGCAGTGCGCACTGGCAGGAATAATTTCCGGGAGTGATGGATTTATGCTGGATATTAGGAAGACAGGGACTTACATATCGCATCTGCGCAAAGAGAAGGACATGACGCAGATTGAACTGGCCGATATGCTGAATGTGAGCCATCAGGCAGTTTCAAAATGGGAAAGGGGCGAATCGATGCCTGATATCGGTCTGCTCCCGAAGCTTAGTGAAATCTTCGGCGTAAGCATCGATAATATCCTCATGGGAGGCAGCTCAGCAGGGCAAAAGGAGAGCACGAATACAGTTGCTGAACTGATCGCACATAATGATCCTGACAGTGTCGCACAGATGATCAATGAAGGAGAGGCAAACCTGCTGGATATCGTGGATCTTGCGCCTGTCGTAAAGCCAAGTGTTATAGATAATGTTTCAGATAAGCTGGACGGTATCAGTATGGAGCAATTGGTCAGCCTGGCACCCTTTTTAAGCAAAAATGCACTTTCCAGGCTTATCGACCGCATCACAGATGGTTCGGTCAATGCGCAGCATCTTACAGGCATAGCACCGTTCCTTGATGAGGATGATCTCGATAAACTGGTCGACAAAATACCTGAAGGAAATGTGGACAGTTTCCCGTTACCTGCGCTTGCTCCCTTCCTGGGCAGTAAAACTCTCAGCAAGCTTGTTGGAAAAGCTGCCGACGGAACCATCGACCCCGGCATCCTGACTTCGATAGCCCCATTTTTGGATGAGAATGATTTTGACAATATTATAGACAAAATCGCTTCCAATGATCTCAATGAGAACCTGCTTACCAGTCTCGCGCCCTTCCTCGGCGAGAGAGCTCTCTGCAGACTGATCGATAAAATGGCAGAGGGAAGCATCAGTACCGGGTTGTTGGTTTCCATCGCTCCATTCCTTGGCGAAGACGGAATCCTGAAAGCCATCAGAAAAATACCGGCAGATAATATAGATGCAGGTATTTTCAGCAGTTTGGCCCCATTTTTGAGTGGCGACACCCTGGGCAGTATAATCTGCAGCATAGCAGACAGGGAAAAATCACGTTGACCAGGCAGGCAACTCCCAGTGGCGATTCCCCACATATAGCAGTTTCGCCGATTGCTTCACCGGTCTCACCCGGGGCAGGCCAAAATACAGGGGTTGTCATTCCGCCACCGGATGTATTCATCCGCTATCTCATTGACAAAGCGTTCGACGAACTCCGGTGTGAACGAGGATGACGCCCCTGTTTTATTTTCCATGTACCAGCTGCAGCTGCGGCTGATGAAATCCCTCAGTTCATCGGCGGTAGCACCAGGTATTTCGCCATATTCCGATATTTCGCACTGACAGATCCTGTCCCAGATTTCCATTGCCCAGTCGGTACCGTGAAAGGCATAATTGCTGGCAAGGCTGAGTTCATAGCGGTATTGGCTGAACCAGTCGCTGCCTGCGGTTTTTATGAACTCATCCCGGGCAAGCACATCCCACCGCCAGTCCGTATACAGATGCAGCAATATCCCTTCAGCAAAATCGTCGCCTGCTGGCGTACGGGCCGCAAGAGCAGCCAGGGCCCCGCTCCTGTCTGCAAGATCGCGGAAATGGGTTTTATCTTTTTCTTTCCACGCAGTTACTGCATCCGGCGCAATATTCCCCACATAATACAATGTACTGCGGGCAGGATCGATTTTATGCGCCACAAGCAGGTGTATCATTGACCCCGGCATAATACCCTCCTGTTTCCGGGTGCCGGGCACGCCAGTAGGTTATATTTGGGAGACATAGCAGCGGTTCTCTCGCCCTGCGGCCGAGACAGGAGAACCATCCCCAAGTCTCAAACCGGCGTGCCTGGCGCCTTTCTTACTTAATCAGTTCCTTGCCGCCCATGTACATCCGAAGCGGTTCCGGGATGCGGACAGAGCCGTCCTCGTTCAGGTTGTTCTCGAGGAATGCTATTAACATGCGCGGCGGAGCCACAACTGTATTATTCAGTGTATGCGGATGATAGTTGCCTTTTTCCTTGCTGCGCACGCGGATCCTCAGGCGGCGGGCCTGTGCGTCGCCGAGGTTTGAACAGCTTCCCACTTCAAAGTATTTCTGCTGGCGCGGCGACCATGCCTCGACGTCGACGCTTTTGACCTTCAGATCGGCAAGGTCCCCGGAGCAGCACTCGATGACGCGGACAGGGATATCCAGCGTGCGGAAGAAGTCCACGGTGATCTGGTACATCTTCCTGAACCATTCCATGCTTTCCTCCGGCTTGCAGACAACGACCATTTCCTGCTTTTCGAACTGGTGGATGCGGTAAACGCCTCGTTCCTCTATACCGTGGGCGCCAACCTCCTTGCGGAAGCAGGGGGAATAGCTGGTCAGTGCCTGCGGCAGCTGCTCCTCGTCGATGATAGTATCGATGAACTTGCCGATCATCGAATGCTCACTGGTGCCGATGAGATACAGGTCTTCACCCTCGATTTTGTACATCATGTTTTCCATTTCGGCAAAGCTCATGACGCCGGTGACGACTTCGCTGCGGATCATGAACGGCGGGATGTAGTAGGTGAATCCCCTGTCTATCATGAAATCCCGTGCATAGGTCAGGATCGCCGAATGCAGTCTAGCTATATCGCCGCGGAGGTAGTAAAAACCGTTGCCGCTGGTTTTCCTCGCGCTGTCCAGGTCGATGCCGTTCAGCCTTTCCATGATGTCGATATGGTACGGTATCTCGAAATCAGGCACCCTGGGCTCTCCATGGCGCTCTATCTCGACATTCTCGCTGTCGTCCCGTCCGATCGGCACGGAATCGTCGATTATGTTCGGGATCAGCAGCATCCTTTCCCTGATTTCATTTTCAAGCTTTTCTTCCAGCTTTGCCAGTTCTTCAAGCTCGTTATTGATCTCGACGACCCTGGCCTTGTTCTTCTCCGCTTCCTCCTTCAGCCCTTTCGCCATGAGTGCGCCTATTCCCTTGCTGATGGAGTTGCGCTGGCTCCTGAGTTCGTCGCAGCGCGTTTTCGTTTCCCTGTACTGTCTGTCCAGTTCAAGGACCTCGTCGACCAGACCCGTTTTCTCATGCTGGAATTTCTTCCTCATGTTTTCCTTTACCAGTTCAGGTTCCATCCTGATAAGCCTTATATCGATCATATGCCTTCCTCCTTATATATAAAAAACCTTCCATCCCAACATACAGCATGGGACGGAAGGTTTCCGCGTTGCCACCCAAATTGCCGGTCCACAGGACCGACCCCTCGTCAGTACTTTAAAGGGTACCAGCCTCCGGCTCGTCACCGGCAGCTCCGGAAGCGGAAAGATCCAGCCTTCTGCCGGTTCACACCAGCCACCGGCTCTCTGTCAGAAGGATCAGGGACCATTACTTCCTTCATGGCTGAATAACATATGCAGCAATTCGTATCAGCACATTACGTGCACATCACGTGCACGCTCTTGTTATTTATTATACACTATATGGCCCGGCGCTTTCAACAATTTCGCCGATACGGGCAGCTTTTCCCGGCTGCAGTCCGGCACGTCACAGGTTGTTCCCGTTGGCGCGTATGGTTTCGCGGAACCAGTATGCAGAATCCTTGAGGATACGCTCCTGGGTCTCGAAATCGCAGTAGATCATTCCAAAGCGCTCAGTGTACCCCTTCGCCCACTCGAAATTGTCGGTTGTGCACCAGTACATGTAACCGCGTATATCCACGCCGTCATCGGCCGCCCTGCGCAGCTGCAGCAGATAGCGGTGAATGAAATCGATGCGGTCCGGGTCATGGACCTTGCCGTCAAGCGACACGACATCGGGGCAGGATATGCCGTTCTCAGTGATGATTATGGGCACTTTATACCGTTCTGCCAGGAATTTCGGTCCCCAGTAGAGGGCTTCGGGAGTTACGGGCCATTTCGCTCCGGTAAACGCATAACCCGGCTTACGCGGCACGAACTCGTAGCCGCCCTTCCCGTCCGACTTTATGGCATGCCCGTTGTAGATATTCTGCCCAAGGAAATCCAGAGGCTGTCTGATAGTCTCCATGTCGCCCGGCTTTATTTCAGGCATGTGTTCCCCGAACAGGTCGAATACCTTCTTCGGATATTCACCCAGGAAGACAGGGTCGCTCCAGAGAGAAACATTCCAGAAAGGCCTGTCTGTAAAGATGTCGAAGAATGCCTTCCTTGCAGCTTCAATATCCTCTTCGGTCTCAGTAAGCGGATAATGAGCACTGCACGTCGGAGCCCACCCCAGCTTCGCTTCCGGCAGTTCAGCCCTGAGAGCCTGGATCGCCATCCCGTGTGCAAGCAGCACATTGTGGGCCATCAGCAGCGTGTCCCATATCGGGAAACGTATGCCGGGAGCATGGATCGCCTCGTCATAGCCGAGGCCGATAAAGCACTGCGGCTCATTGAAGGTCATTATATATTTCATACGGTCGCCCAGGCGCCTTGCCAGGACAGTTACATATTCGACGAACCACTTCGGGCTGTCGGGGTTCATCCATCCGCCCCGCCGGAACAGCGCGTAAGGATAATCCCAATGGAACAGCGTCACAAAAGGCGTTATGCCGGCTTCCAGAAGGCTGTCCAGCAGCCGGTCGTAAAAATCCAGTCCCTTTTCGTTGACGGCTCCGTATCCGTCGGGCAGAACCCGCGGCCAGGAAATAGAAAAGCGATAGGCGTTGAAACCAATCTCGCGCATCAGATCAACGTCTTTCTGATACAGATGATAGTGATCGCACGCCACATCGCCGTTGCGGCCGTCAGCTATGCGCCCTTCCTGCCTGCAGAACATGTCCCATACAGAAGGACCCTTGCCGTCTTCAAATGCGGCTCCTTCCACCTGGTATGACGCAGAAACGCCGCCCCAGAAAAAATCATCCCTGAAACCCATAAAATGTTCTCCTTTCAATGTTGCGTATGTTTGCTGCAAATACAACTGCATCTTCTGCCGGGAAAACAGGCATGGAACATCTGGTTATGAAACGCCTGATATCATCACAATCCGGTAATACCGGAAAGCCCGGCTGCCGGACGACGCCGATGTATTGCCGCCAGGCGCATTATCTGTTGTAGCTCTCCAGCAGTTCGATGATGCACTTGAGGTCTTTGGTCGCGTCCATATACGCATATTCGCCGCTTGCGTCGCCATACTTGCCCCTCTGCAGGCATTTCATGCCGAACTCCTCGCATGCTTTCACCTTGCTGTCCATATCCTTCACATTGAATGCAATATGGTGTATCCCTTCGCCATGGGTGTCCAGGAAATCCTGCCACGTGCTTTTTACACCGTTGGGCTGGATCAGTTCGATCTGGATATTCGGTCCCACATCAAAAAATGCCATGAGACAGTTGGCATCCGGCGCAGGCTTTCCTTCCACAGTGGTGCCTGTCACTTCAAACCTGCCTCCGTCAAAATGCGGCGGCGGCTCTACGCCCAGGAACGCTGCAAATTTCCTCTTGGACTCCTCGATGTCCCTTACGATAAACCCTATCTGCGTAACTACGTTTGTGCCAATAACTCCTGCCATGTCGACACTCTCCTTTTTTCTATATTTTTTGCTTTGTTATTTTAAGGCAGTGCATTACTTCCATTGTTTCAGTGCGGGTCGCCTGTATAGCTCTGTCGGCCGGGAAAGATTCCCCGGAGCAGCTGCTGCCAGCTAAAACAGTTTACCGCTGTCCAGCAGTATCGTAACAGGTCCGTCATTGACCAGTTCCACTTCCATGTGTGCAGCAAAAACTCCTGTCTTTACATCTGTCTGTGCTAATTGTTTCAATTTTTCAACAAAATATTCGTACAGCGGACGGGCTTTCTCCGGGCGTGCAGAGTCGGAAAATGAAGGCCTTCTTCCTCTTCTGCAGTCACCGTAAAGAGTAAACTGCGACACCACGAGCAGCTCCCCCTTCACATCTTTGACAGAAAGGTTCATCTTACCGTCATCATCCTCGAATATCCTGAGTTCAGCCGTTTTCTCGGCCAGGTAATCTGCATCGGCCTGGGTATCGTCATTGCCGACCGCAACCAGTATCAGCAGCCCTTTCGAAATTTCCGAAAACAGGCTTCCGTCGATCACGACGCCGGCTCTCTTCACCCTCTGTATAACCGCTCTCATCCGACCACCTTTTTAGTTCATGTGATAATGTTATTTCAATATAATGTTATCTCATTTTTCCCAAAAAGCAACCCCGTTAATTACACAGTCGGGCAAAATTATCCGATATAACGTTTTACCACTCTCCCGGAGCCGGCCCGGTTACGGGTCCTGACGGTATCCAGGCCCGGAACGGATTTCGGTCTGTTGCGGGCAGTTCAGCCAAGGCCGTAGTTCATTGACAAATTCACATGTAAAACGTTATGATGAAAAGAGTTTTGGTAAACGCGGGAAGCGGAGATGGCCTATGAAAATGATTTTTTCATACCTGAAACCGTATGTCCCGAGAATGCTCCTCGGGCTTGCAATAAAATTCACGGGCACGA
>JAKOPX010000144.1 GCA_029778665.1 Bacillota bacterium
ACGCCCTTCATGCGGCCCTTGGAATCGGTAGCCGCCTGGACTGTGTACTTGTACATGGTATCAGCAGCCTTGACTCCGATGGTGGAAACGTCCATTGTGAAGTCGGATTCTACATACTTGAGTATGTAGTCAGCCTCTGCCAGGAAGAGGTCAACCTTTTGGTCTGCCGGAGCGCTTTCCTGAGCCAGCAGGGCCTGGTCGAGCTTCTCCTGGTAAGCGCCGCCGTCACTGGGGGTGATTATCCAGTTGACAGTGATGCCTTCAGGAACCTTGTAGTACTTCTCAAAGAAGCCCTTGAACTCTTCGTTCCATGCGTAGATGTTGAAAACTTTTCCTTCTTCAGCCGGTTTCGATGACTTGTCGCCGCAGCCAGCGAGCAGACCAACCATCATAACCAGCACCAGCAGAATTGATAGTGCCTTTTTCATGCTGTTTCCTCCTTAAATATTTTTATTGATAACTGTCCTCAGCAGACAGTTAAAAACGTCAGGACTCCTACAGCATATGGCAGATTATCTCACCATTAACAATATTAAAATTATCAAAAAAACATTAAAATGGATTAGTTTGCTTTATGGGTTGAAACTTTGTTGACTTTTGCATAAACATGCGCAAAAAAGTGCAACAAAAAAATACACACCTTTGGCAAGCCTTGTTTTTCCAGCATTACTGGTCACGGCTCCGGTTTCGGGTGGGAAAACGGCTGAACGTGCAGTGTGTTGATTTTAGCGGCAAAAAGATATAAAATAACAGCATGTTGGCGGGCTTTTACAGTGATTGGGCCGGCGGATCGGATCCAGTTATTGTAAAAGGCCGCAGACGGCTACTATTATAAAAAGGCGGAGGTTTTATGAGATACGGTTACTTTGACGACGCAAACAGAGAGTACGTGATCACGACACCAGAAACACCAAGCCCGTGGATAAACTATTCGGGAAACCAGGAGTTCTTTTCGCTGATATCCAATACGGCAGGGGGATACTGTTTCTATAAAGACGCCAGGCTGAGGCGGATCACCAGGTACAGGTACAACAACGTGCCTGTCGACTCCGGCGGAAGATATTTCTATATCCGGGAGGAGAACGGCGAATTCTGGTCGCCCACCTGGGCACCGGTGAGGAAAAAGCTGGACAGGTACGAGTGCAGGCATGGCCTCGGATATACACGTATCTATGGTGAAAAAGGCGATATCGGCGGCGAAGTGCTGATTTTTGTGCCGCAGGATTTCAACGGCGAAGTGCATAAGGTCACTATATCAAATAAAGGAAGCCAGACGAGGAACATCAGGCTTTTTTCGTTCATCGAATGGTGCCTCTGGAATGCATATGACGACATGACCAACTTCCAGAGGAATTTCAGCACCGGTGAAGTTGAAATCGAAAACAATACAATCTACCACAAGACTGAGTACAGGGAAAGGCGCAACCATTACGCCTTCTATTCGGCAAACACAGATGTGGCCGGCTTCGATTCGGACAGGTACGAGTTCATCGGCCGGTACAACGGCTTCGATGCCCCGCAGGCAGTGGTGGAGGGCAAATCACGCAATTCGGTGGCGGACGGATGGTCGCCGATTGCTTCCCACAGCTTTGATATAACGCTGCAGCCCGGAGAACAGAAGGTAATAGTGTTCGTGCTCGGCTATGTCGAAAACGATCCCGATGACAAATGGGAAGCTTACAATGTTATAAATAAGAAAAAAGCGAAAAAAATGATCGAGAGGTTTGCTGACCCGAAACAGGTGGATGAGGCTCTCGAAGAACTGAAGCAGTACTGGGACGGGCTCCTGTCCAGATACGTGCTCGACAGCAGCGATGAGAAGCTGAACCGCATGGTGAACATTTGGAACCAGTACCAGTGCATGGTCACATTCAACATGTCCAGGAGCGCGTCGTACTTCGAGTCCGGCATAGGCAGGGGCATGGGCTTCAGGGACTCCAACCAGGATATCCTCGGGTTCGTCCATCAGATACCTCACAGGGCAAGAGAGAGGATACTGGACCTGGCGGCAACGCAGCTTGAAGACGGAGGAGCGTACCACCAGTACCAGCCGCTGACCAAGAAAGGAAACAACGAGATAGGCGGCAACTTCAACGACGACCCGCTGTGGCTGATACTGTCCACCGCGGCGTACATCAAAGAGACCGGCGATTTCAACATACTCGAGGAAATGGTGCCTTACGACAACGATCCTTCAAAGGCAGCCAACCTGTTCGACCATCTGCGCAGGTCATTCTATCACGTGGTGAACAACCTTGGTCCGCACGGACTGCCGCTGATCGGGCGCGCCGACTGGAACGACTGCCTGAACCTCAACTGCTTCTCGACGGAGCCGGACGAATCATTCCAGACCACGGAGAGCAAGGACGGCAAAATCGCTGAATCGGTACTGATCGCAGGCATGTTCGTGTATATAGGCAATGAATACGTCAGGATCTGCGAAAACATCGGCGAGTATGAAGAAGCGAAGGCCGCGAAGGAACACATCCGGAAGATGAAGGAGAACATCCTGAAATACGGCTATGACGGGGAATGGTTCCTGCGCGCTTACAATGACTTCGGTGAAAAAGTCGGGAGCAAGGAAAACGAGGAAGGTAAAATATTCATTGAAACGCAGGGCTTCTGTGTGATGGCCGGCGTTGGCGTTGAAACCGGGGAAGCGCAGAAGGCGCTGGATTCTGCATGGAAATACCTCGACACCGAGCATGGCATGGTGCTGGTGAACCCTGCATATACAAGGTACCATGTCGAGCTTGGCGAGATCAGCTCGTATCCGCCGGGATATAAGGAAAACGCTGGCATATTCTGCCACAACAACCCGTGGATAATGTGCGCTGAAACGGTGCTCGGCAGGGGC
>JAKOPX010000145.1 GCA_029778665.1 Bacillota bacterium
CGACGTGTTTATCGGCCTGTCAGTGGCTGGTGTGCTGACGCAGGATATGGTAAGGTCCATGGCAAGAGACCCGATCATATTCGCCATGGCCAACCCGACGCCTGAAATCATGCCGGACGAAGCGAAAGAAGCGGGAGCTGCGGTCGTCGGCACCGGACGTTCCGATTTCCCGAACCAGATCAACAACGTCCTGGCATTCCCGGGCATCTTCAGAGGAGCCCTTGATGTGAGGGCAAGGGATATAAACGACGAGATGAAGATCGCAGCCGCACAGGCTATAGCAGGGCTTATCTCCGACGAAGAACTGTCGCCCGATTATGTAATACCGGCTCCCTTCGATCCCAGGGTGGCAAAGGCTGTGGCAAAAGCAGTGGCTGAGGCAGCCATAAGGACCGGAGTCAACAGGATCGGCGGCAGGTAAGGAAGACTGGCGTACGGAATGTGCCCGCCGGACATGCAAAGGGCATACACAGAACGTATGATGTGCCGGGGAAGGTTTGAGAAATACAGTTAAGATATACAGAACACCTGCAGCAAACTTATAGAGGCTCTGCAATGTAACTTGCAGGGAATATGCAATAAAAAACAATAAAACATGCAGGAAAATATACAGAAAAATATACAGGAGAATATACAGAAAGGTATAAAAGAAGGACGTACGATGAAAATTTTGCTCGTAATCATATACCTGGCCTTTATCAGCCTGGGCCTTCCTGATTCGCTGCTCGGGAGCGCCTGGCCTGCAATGAGGGCGGAGCTCGGCGCACCTGTTTCGACTGCCGGCTGGCTCGCCATGACGATCAGTGTATGTACTATAATATCGAGCTTGTTCTCAAACAGGATCATAACCAGGTTCAAAACGGGAAAGGTGACTGCAGTCAGCGTGGCCATGACTGCAGTCGCTTTGCTTGGTTTTGCTTATGCTCCGTCAGTGTGGTTCCTGTTTCTCATGGCCATTCCGCTTGGGCTCGGAGCGGGCAGCATCGATGCCGGACTGAACAACTACGTCGCACTTAACTACGAATCTAGCCATATGAACTGGCTCCACAGTTTCTGGGGGACAGGCGCGACCGTCGGCCCGATGATAATGGCTTATCATATAGCGGAACAAAACGGCTGGCGATATGGATATCTCACCATTTCCATCATACAGGCCGTTCTTGTGGTCGTTCTTTTTGCCACGCTGAAGCTGTGGAAAAACGGTGCCGACAGGAGCGGTTCCGCGGATGGCAGCGATACGGTATACATCACCAACCGGGAATCTCTGAGACTCCCGAATGCCGGCCTGGCGATGGTGGGTTTCATATTTTTCAGCGCTACGGAATCAACCACCGGGCTGTGGTGCAGCAGTTATCTTTCCTCATATCACGGGTTCTCCGCTGCCGATGCGGCAACTGTCGCCTCATGCTTTTACGGCGGGATCACCGTTGGCAGGCTGATATCCGGATTCGTATCGATGAAGGTAAGAAGCCCGCTCCTCATCAGATGGGGCCAGATCATATGCGTGGCAGGGACTTTGCTGATCCTTCTGCCGCTGCCTGCCGTTTTTTCTGTCATAGGCATCGTAATGATCGGTCTTGGGACAGCCCCTGTTTTTCCTGCCATGCTCCACGAAACCCCTAACAGGTTCGGCAGGGATGTGTCGCAGGCAATCGTTGGGCTTGAGATGGCAGTGGCGTATATAGGGGGCACAGTATCTGCGCCGTTGTTCGGACAGCTTGCCTCGGCCGTCGGGATAAGGCTGTTCCCGTATTACATCCTGGCGTGTGTCCTGATAATGCTGGTTGCATCGGAACTGCTGCAGAGAAGGATCGAGAGCAGGGAACGGCAGAAGCGGCAGGCTAAAGGCAGCGAATAACGCAACCGTAATAATGTAAATGGATAAGCTCCTGAATGTGAATGAGAAAAGCGAACAGGAAAAATGAATAAGGGGAAAGCCGTCAAAAGGCCTTCCCCTTCACTGTATCTGCTTTGTTGCCTGTACCCGAGGAGGAAGCAAATACAGCATTTTACAGAGCCGCACGTAATGTGTTGCTGCTGCTGTAAACCTGTGGTACGCTGAAGCAGTACCGGGTGCTGTCTGTAAGCTGTCCGGAAACATCAGCCGTACCGTCACCAAAATTGCCATTACGGCATGTGATCTGTCATGTTGACAAAAAATAGTCCAGTACCTGATACTCCTCCCAACAGACACAATACCCGCTATTAATAGTATTGCATAACTGGCATGCCAATTGGTTACAATACAGTGAATTTTACTTAACAAGAATATTACAATTTTGTGAAAGCTGAAAAGGGCACCGTCAGTTTCCGTCACATGCCGGCCTTGCGGTAGTAAGATGGAGAGCAGCCTTTTATTTTCCTGAATATCCTGTTGAACGTTGTCAGGCTGTTGAAACCGGTGTCCAGGGCGATCTCAAGTACCGGCCTTTCCGTAGATTTGAGCAGCTTTGCCGCCTGTTTCACCCTGTATGTATTCAGGTAGCTGAGGAAGCTCTGGCCCGTATATTCCTTGAAAAGCCTTGAAAAGTAGTATTCGCTGAATCCCACCGCCTGCGAGATATCCTTTAGCGTGATTTGCTGGGGGTAATTCCGCTCTATATATTCGAATGCCTTGTTGATCTGCTTCAGTCCTGCCACGGTCCTGCTCCTGGTGCTTCCGGCATCCGGAAGGGATCCGGCCTGGCTCCTTGATATAAGCACTATGATGTCAAATATCCTGGCGTTGATGGACAATGCATATGCATAGTCCTTGCTTTCATATTCCCGGATAAGGTCCATAACGCATTTTTCAACTGAATCTTTCAGTTGTGGACATGTGCCGGCGCCTATTTTAATGATTTTTTCCATAAAAGGCCTTACATCGTTAATGCCGCCGAAACCGTCAAGAGAGGATATGTCGAACTGGATGAAGTACCTTTTCCCGTTTTTGCTGCACGAGATGATCTCGTGTATCTCCCCGGCGGGTATCAGCAGCAGTTCGCCGCTTCCCAGCGAGTATTCGGATCCTGCGACACTGATGCAGCAGGTGCCTGCGGCATTATAGACCAGCTCGGCCGCATTGTGCCAGTGCATCGGGTACCTGAACTCATCCGCAGTGTTTTCCACCAGGCGGAAAGGATAACGTTCGGTGAATATTTCCTTTTCATGAAGGCCTTCGAGTTTCATAAGAGCACCTCGATATCATATTAACAGATACCTGTGGTGTTCGCAATGAGTCGGGATGCAGCAGGCCTGCATTGAATCGGAGTGCAGGCGAAACAGCGGTGGCGGCCGGTCAAGACCTGATGGACTGGTAGTGTTGCAGATCAGTAAATGAGGCCGGATGGTGGCCGGTCTGCATTGTGTTGCTTCGTGAACATCTGCGTGCAGGGCCGTTTGCTCCAATGAGGGCGCAGGCCACTCGCCGTCCGTGGCTCGGGACCAGCGCCGGCAGCGTCCGTGCTGCCGGTTGTGGTTCCTGTTGCCTCATTCGAGCTGCATGGCCCTGCGCATATGTAACACTTGCACCCAGCAATGCCTGACCGGCCGCCATCCGGCCTTACCCACACATCGGCCTGATATTTGACCAGCCGTCGCCACTGTTTCGCAGCATAACTCACGATGAATACGAAAAAAGGCGGCAGGTATGAAGTCCCAACGCATACCTGCCACCATGCCGGTTCTCAGATCAGGTTATGATATGTTTCATTTTCCGTCGGATCATTTGGTACTTATCAATATTCCAGTTCAATCGGCCCGCCGACGACCTCAAAAGCTATTTTCTGGACCTGTGTACCGGTCAGCTTTATGCTTCTTGCGTCCGGCTGGCTGCCGCCGATGTATACCTCGAAGGTACCGGGCTCAAGGATGGCTCTGCCTTCGTTGTCGATGAGGGCCATCTGCCTGGGTGTCAGCGTGAAGGTCACTTCAGTCTCACAGCCGGGTTCAAGGAATACCTTCCTGATGCCGTTGAGTGACCACTTCGGTACTTCAACGCTTGCCTCGACATCTTTGAGATAAAGCTGGACAGTTTCCTCCGAAGCCATTGAGCCGATGTTTTTGACCCTGATGCTGCAGGTGAATTCTTCACCGGCATTTATGACCGTCTTTTCGGCCTTTATCGGGCTGTACTCGAACTTGGTATAGCTCAGGCCGTACCCGAACGGATACAGTGCTTCATTTTCCATGTACCTGTAAGTCCTGTTCTTCATCGAGTAATCGCGGAAATCCGGCAGTTCCTCAGTGGTCCTGTAGAAGGTCACAGGCAGCCTGCCCGATGGACTGTATTCTCCGAACAGCAACGCTGCAACAGCTTCGCCGCCGCGGCCTCCCGGGTACCATGCCTGGATTATCGCGGGTATGTGCTCGTCAGCCCAGGTGACCGCCAGGGCGCTGCCTGACAGGAGTACCAGGACGATAGGCTTTCCTGTGGCATATACCTTTTCAAGCAGCTCCTGCTGCAGGCCGGGGAGGTTGAGGTCCGGCTTGTCGCCGCCGGGGAATTCGTTGCTGGTATCTCCCTCTTCGCCCTCGAGAGTTGCATCAAGGCCGAGGCACATGATGACGACGTCGGCCCTTTCGGCGCACGCCAGGGCTTCCGCGAACCTGTCGCGCGGCGCTGCGAGGCCCTGACTCCTGTCCCTGAACAGGTGGCAGCCCTCGGAGTAGTAGATCCTCACATCGTCTCCCACCGCTTTCCTGATTCCATCGAGTACAGTCACGTAATTGTCCGGCGTGCCGTTATAGTTGCCTACCAGGGCTTCCCTGCTGTCCGCGTTGGGGCCTATGACGGCAATGGACTTCAGTTTCTTTTTGTCCAGCGGCAGGAGGTTACCTTCGTTTTTCAGCAATACCAGCGACTTTTTCGCTACTTCCACGGAGAAGTCGCTGTGTTCTCTGCAGCTTACGACTTCGTAAGGCGTGTCGGAATACGGCACGTTTTTGGGATCGTCAAACATGCCGAGCTTCATGCGCGTGACGAACAGCCTTGTCACGGCGCGGTCGATCTCTTCTTCAGTTACCAGGCCTTCTTTATGGGCTATGAGCAGGTTCACAAACAGGTTGCCGCAGTTGAGGTCGCATCCGTTCTTCAAAGCCATTGCGACTGATTCGGGGGCTGTCTTCGTGACCATATGGCCTTCATGGAAGTCCTTTATTGCCCAGCAGTCGGACGTGACATGGCCTTTGAATCCCCATTCGTTGCGGAGTATGTCGGTGAGCAGCGTCTTGCTGCCGCAGCAGGGTTCGCCGTTGGTCCTGTTGTATGCGCCCATGACGGCTTCAACTTTGGCTTCCTTGACCAATGCCCTGAATGCAGGGAGATATGTCTCGCGCAGGTCTTTCTTTGACACGACGGCATTGAAGCTGTGCCTTTCGCTTTCCGGACCGCTGTGGACGGCATAGTGCTTTGCGCAGGCGGCTGCTTTCAGATACTTTTTGTCATTGCCCTGGATGCCCTTTACGAAAGCCACCCCAAGCCTTGCGGTGAGGTAGGGGTCTTCGCCGTAAGTTTCATGGCCGCGTCCCCACCTGGGATCCCGGAAAATGTTGATGTTCGGCGACCAGAAAGTAAGGCCTTTATAGATGTCGCGGTCGCCCTTTCGGGCACTCTCGTGGTACTTTGCCCTTCCCTCGGTGGAAATGATATCTGCGGTTTTGTAGATAAGATCCTCATCAAAGGTGGCTGCTAATCCGATTGCCTGGGGGAATACTGTGGCCACACCTGCTCTTGCCACTCCGTGGAGCGCTTCATTCCACCAGTTGTAGGCCGGTATCCCCAGCCTCGGGATGGCAGGTGAGCTGTGCAGCATCTGCGTTACTTTTTCCTCAAGAGTCATGCGGGATACGAGGTCCTTTGCCCGCTCTTCGAAGCTGAGACTTTCATCAAGGTAAGCAGGTTTGGTTTCCATAGCAGATGGCCTCCTTTGCTTTTTTGCTCTCATTTACACTTTTTTCTTCCATTTGTTCTGATTAACATATATACTTAATTCGATACTACCTTTTTTTCGGCAATAATTCAAATCAAAACTTGCTAACCATTGCTCATTTTTTGCGTAACAGAGCAGTGAAGCAGTATTCGTTCAGGAGGATTGCACATGGATATCGGCAATGTAAGTACACTCTCAATCGTATCGATGGTGATATCGGGAATACTGTCCGTCCTGGTCCCGATCGTCGCGGTCATAATCCTTGGGGTCAGAAAAAGAATGAACTGGAAGGCATTGCTGCTGGGCATACTTCTTTTCATCGCATTTGCAGGGATACTTGAAGGCCTTTTGCACCGGCTGGTGCTGGGAGCCGATCCTACCTCGACCGCATTGTACCGGAACACCTGGCTGTATATGCTGTATGCCGGGTTCGCGGCCGGTATTTTCGAAGAGACGGCCAGACTGGTGGGCTTTAAATTCATGATCAGGGTAACCGAAAATGAGAGCATAGATACCGGCATATCGTACGGGCTCGGGCACGGAGGTATCGAGTCGCTTTTCATCGGCGGCCTTGTGTCCATAAACAACCTTTTGGCGTCGTTCATGCAGAACTCGGGTCTGTTTGACACCGTTAGGGAAAGCCTGTCAGGGGCCGACCTGGAATCGCTGAATGAAAGCCTGAGGGCCCTGGTGGACTCGCCGCCGTACATGTTCCTGATGACCGGGATCGAAAGGGTCATTGCGTTGGTGCTGCAGATAGCCCTGTCGCTGTTTGTCCTCAAGGCTGTTTCCAGTAAAAAATGGCAGTATTTCATTTATGCTATACTGATACATGCCGGTGTTGACATGATTGCAGTGCTTTATGTCAAGAAAGTGATACCAAACGTAGTACTGGTTGAAGGTATTCTTGCAGTCATAGCAGCAGTTGTTGTGGTCGCCGCGTTCCGGACTTTCCGCGGCAGGGCGGAAGTGCAGACTGAATGACGGCCGGCGACCTAAGTGGATGAAGCTATTGATTATTTTTCACCTTTGTTCTATTATATTTAACATATATCCCAAAACTGGACGGAAGACATGGCTTACCTTCTGCAGCAATGCTGATGCGGAAGGAGTCCAAGACAGGCCGTCGTTTTCGACAGGGATTTCAATGTGGCAGGAACCGAACCAATACATGAAAGGTGGAAAATGAATGCCGATAAGGATTCCGGACAGCTTACCGGCAGTAGAGGTACTGACCGGAGAGAACATATTCGTGATGACGGAGCAGCGGGCTGAGAGCCAGGATATCAGGCCCCTGAACATTGCCGTGCTCAACCTCATGCCGACGAAGATCGCGACCGAGACGCAGCTCCTCAGGCTCATAGGCAACACGCCGCTCCAGGTGGATGTGACGTTCCTGCATCCTGCGACGCACACATCCAAAAACACTCCGCAGGAACATCTGCTGAAATTTTACAACACTTTCGATGAAATCAAGCACAGGAAGTTCGACGGGCTCATCATAACAGGAGCGCCGGTCGAACAGCTCCCGTTTGAAGAGGTGGACTACTGGGACGAATTGAAGGAGATAATGGAGTGGAGCCTTCACAATGTATATTCCACATTCCACATCTGCTGGGGGGCACAGGCGGGACTGTACTACCATTACGGCGTCCCGAAGTATCCGCTGCCAAAGAAACTGTCCGGCGTATTTCCTCACAGGGTCACAAAGAAAAACGTGATGCTGCTGCGCGGATTCGATGATGTGTTTTATGTGCCCCATTCACGCTACACTGAAGTGAGAAGGGAAGATATAGAGAAGTCCGGCGAACTCGAGATACTGTCCGAGTCCGACGAAGCTGGGGTCTATATAGTCCTGGCACTGAACGGAAGGCAGATATTCGTCACCGGGCACTCAGAGTACGACCAGCTTACGCTGAAGTACGAATATGACAGGGACATGGGCAGGGGGCTGAACCCGGAGATACCTGCAAATTACTTCCCTGATAATGATCCGGAAAGGATGCCCGTAGTAGGGTGGAGGGCGCACGCCAACCTGCTGTTTGCCAACTGGCTCAACTATTACGTATACCAGGAGACTCCGTTCGACCTTAATAAACTTGATTCGGTCAGAAAGGCAAAGTAGCGGGTAAGAGTCAGATATTCAGAAGGCTGGTCGGGGACCAGCCTTTTATTGTACACACCTGACCGGTATATCAGCGTAACACATTGTTTCAAAGAAAGAAATATAAAAAATGAGTTGAGAGCCTACAGGCATGCTCAACCCATTCCTGAATTGTCCTATGTACAGCAGGTCAATCTGTATCGCCCGGCTGACCGGGTTTTATTTTGCTCTGCCAGCCGTGCCGGCAAGGACCTTCCTCAGGACAAGCCAGCCCAGGCCGGCGTAAACGGCGAACCTGAAAAAGCTGTAACAGCTGAAATACCCGTAGCGGAACAATGATATCAGAAAGCTTATCAGATGGATTGCCCCGTATCCGAACAAACCTATATATAAAGGGCGTTCCTTCAGGCTTGCATATGTCATCAGCAGCCCGAGTATGAATGTCCAGTACGTCAGCGCGCTGAGGAACCCCCCGATATTGACGCCAACGGTATTATTGAGGAATATCAGGATAAGGCTCGCGAACATGATTATTACGTCCAGAGGGAATATGTACCTGAGAATCCTGTTTGTGCTGAATAAGCTTCGAAGTTCCCTGCTTATGCTGACATACGAGTTCATGGACAACAACTCCCCACATACTTGATATTTGGCTGAAACACCTGCATGCCAAGGTTTCCTGCCATTTCAATTATATAGAAACATTTTCTGTTTTTCAATTGTATTATATAATTACTTTGTACAGTATCGCGCTTAGGACAAATAAATGGAGGGAGGGCGAGGCAGCCATGAAGTACGGCTATTTTGACGAAGCCGCAAATGAATACGTCATTACCAGGCCCGATACGCCGACACCGTGGATAAACTATATCGGAAGCGGCAAGTACGGGGGAATCGTAACGCAGACGGGAGGAGGCTACAGCTTCCACAAGGATCCGCAGAACAGGAGGATAACCAGGTACCGTTACAACAGCATACCCATGGACAGGCCGGGAAGGTACATTTACATCAGGGATGCTGCCACCGGCGAATACTGGAACCCCGGGTTCCAGCCTTCAGGCACTAAGCTGGACAGCTACCTGTGCAGGCACGGCATGGGATATACGGTGCTGGAAGGCGAGTATAAGGGGATCGCGGCAAGCGTGACATATTTCGTCCCGGATGACAGGGATTTCGAGATATGGCTCCTTGAGGTCAGGAACACGTTGAACGTGCCGAAGAAGATCCAGGTATTCAGCTATGCCGAGTTCTGCTTCTGGGATGCGATAATGGACCAGCAGAACGTGGACTGGGTCCAGCAGATCAACCAGTGCCGGTATAATGACGGGATCATCACCTGGCACCCGCATTACGTGAGCGGGAGCGCTTCATTCTTCGCTACCGGCGCGGAGGTTTCCAGCTATGACTGCAACCTCGAGACTTTCATAGGGAAGTACCGCTCCGAGTCGAACCCGATAGCCGTCGAGCAGGGAGCATGTTCCAACTCGATATCGTACAGGACCAACGGGGTCGGGGCATTCTGCAGCGAAATTGAGCTGGGACGCGGCGAGACGAAAGAGATCGTGTTCATCCTCGGCTATACCGACAACAGGGATGAGATAAGGAAAGAGATACAGGCCTACCTGGATCCCGCCGGGGCAAAGGCAGCCCTCAGGCGGCTGAACGAGTACTGGGACAACTACATAAGCAAGCTGCGCGTCGATACGCCCGACCGCGAGATGAACCTGTTTGTGAACATGTGGAACCAGTACCAGTGCAAGACGACTTTCAACTGGTCAAGGTTCGTATCTATGTACCAGCTCGGCCTGGGAAGGGGTATGGGCATCAGGGACAGTGCGCAGGACACGCTGGGCGTCATGCATACCATACCGGAAGAAGCAAAGGGCCTTATCATAAAGCTGCTGCAGTGCCAGTACACCGACGGGCGTGCCTATCACCTGTTCTTCCCGCTGACCGGGGAAGGCGGGGTCGGGGATGCCCCGATAAAGAAGTTCGACTGGTACTCCGACGACCACCTGTGGCTGATCCTCGCCGTAAATGCATATGTAAAGGAAACCGGCGATTTCGCGTTCCTGGATCAGCTTGTCCTTTACAACGACAAGCAGACCGCTGGCACGGTATGGGAACACCTGGTCAGGGCGCTGGAATTCACGGATACCTGGAAAGGGCCGCACAGCATAGCGCTGGCAGGCCGTGCCGACTGGAACGACACGCTGAACCTGGACACCGGCAAGGGCGTCGCCGAGAGCGTCTTCACGTCGATGCTCTTCTGCCGCGCCGCAAACGAGATGGCGGAACTCGCGGAATACCTCGGCAGGAACGAGGACGCCGCAAAGTTCAGGGATATGTCTGAGCGGATGAAAAACGCCATCAATGAGACCTGCTGGGACGGCGAGTGGTATGTGAGGGCCTTCGACGATGAAAGCAACCCCCTCGGTTCGAAAGTGAACGAATACGGCAAGATATTCATCAACTCCCAGTCATGGGCGATACTCGGCGGCGTCGCCGACGAGGAACGTGCGCGCCTCTGCCTTGAATCGGTCAATAAATACCTTAATACAAAGTATGGCATTGTTGCCATGTACCCGGCATATACGCAGTATGACCATACCAAGGGAGGCATAACCACGTATCCCCCGGGCGCAAAGGAAAACGGCGGCATATTCTGCCATACGAACCCGTGGGTCATGATCGCCGAGATAATGATGGGCAACGGCGACAGGGCTTTCGAGTATTACAAGCAGATCCTGCCTGCAAAGCGCAATGATGATGCGGACCACTTTGAAGTCGAACCCTATGTCTACGCACAGAACATACTCGGAAAGGAGCATCCTCAGTTCGGCATCGGCAGGAACTCGTGGCTGAGCGGGACTGCCGCATGGAACATGGTGGCGGCCAGCCAGTACATACTCGGTATCAGGCCCGGCTATGACTGCCTTGTGGTCGATCCGTGCATCCCGTCGTCCTGGGACGGTTTCAGGGCCATGAGGATATTCCGTGGCGCTGTGTATGAGATCGAAGTCAGGAATCCTGATCACGTCTGCCGCGGCGTCAAAAGGATCACCCTCAACGGCAAAGAGGTCGACAGGATCCCGGTGCAGCCTGCCGGCAGCAGGTCAAAAGTTGTGGTCGAGCTTGGGTGAGTTGCGGGATGAAACTCTTGAAGGTGATCGATGTACGAATAAGGTAATCGATGTATAAATAGCGGGCCTGCCTGATGACGTCTGTCAGGCAGGCCCGTTTTTGTGCCAGCGCTTTTTCATTGTAAGCTGCATTTTCCCATTGTCATTCCTTCGCTCTCCTCATGTTCCTGTATTTCGACGGCGTCATCCCCATGTGGCGCCTGAACAGGCCGGTGAAATAGCTCAGGTTGTCAAAGCCGACTTCCATGGCCACATCCAGCACTTTCATCCCCGTACCCTCGAGGAGCCTTGCTGCCCTTGTTATCCTGTAATAGTTAAGGTATTCGACCGGGGTTTTCTTCATATAGTGCTTGAATATCCTGCAGAAGTGGCCTTCGCTCATGTCGACGCTGGCGGCTATGTCGACCGTGCTTATCTTCCTGTAGTAATTTTCCTGTATGTATTTTAGTGCTGATTTCAGCTTTTCCAGCCTGAAATGGTCCTGGCTCCTATCTGCGGCATTTGCCGGGGATGTGCCGTTGGCTGACAGCAGCGCGAATATCGCGAACAGTTCCGATTTTACCAGCAGTTCGTATGCCGGGGGTTTATCCTGCAGGTATCCGAACAGCTTTCCCAGCCTGCCCAGCAACTCGGACTGCCAGCCGGGAGACGCCGTTATATGCCTTTTCACGACCAGGGAATTTTTCATTATCGGATCAACGTAATTGGTCCTGACAGTATCAAAAGCACTGCTGTAAAGCAGCGATGGACTGAAAACCAGGGCCTTGTAACTGCAGGGAGACCTGTCGGCCTGGAACCCGGCATGCAGTTCTCCGCTGTTTACGAAAATGCACTCGCCTTCGCTGATATCGTAATAGTCGGTTTCTATCCTGAACTGTGCTTTGCCTGAAGTCAGCAGCAGGAACTCCATTTCCTCGTGCCAGTGGCAGTCGAGTACGGTGGCACCCGGCAGTATTTCCATGTAATACGAACCCAGCGGGAAAGAAACGTCCCCATGGACCCTGTCCTCTTTCAGCAGTAATTTATCCATATGAACCGCCTGTATCAAAATAGTGATAAGAGTTATCAAAATAAAGTAAGAATTTGCGCATCGATTTCAATAAAATTATATTATGGCGGTCGTATTGCCGCAACATGCTGCTGCCTGATCCGGCAGAAATGATGCAGGAATCATCAGGACACGATGCGGAAACCTTTCAGTTCGGTACATGTTGTGTAATGCGGCATACAATGCTGGCATCACGGACATAACAGAGATCACGGTCATCACAGGCATAGCAGATGTTGTTTATATCAGCGAATAAGGGAGGTATCTCTATGAAATTCACCAACGGTTACTGGCTGCTGAGGGACGGCGTTAGCCTGGCTTCTCCCGTGGAGATCAGGGATGCCAGGATATGTGACGGCGTGCTGAAGCTGTATGTCGCCACGAGGCCGGTCAGGCACAGGGGAGACACGCTCGACGGTCCCATGCTGACATATGAGTTCTCTTCGCCGTTTGCAGATGTGATCAGCGTGAAAGTGTACCATTTCAAGGGTGGACTGCCCAAAAGCCCGAAATTTGAACTTTACAGGGAAGAAGGCTATTCACCTGTGATAACACAGGATGAAGAATACATAACCATGACGTCGGGCAGGCTGTCCATGAGGCTCCGGAAAACCGGCGGCTGGAGCATGGACTTCCTGTATGACGGCAAAAGGATAACAGGAAACGGCCACAGGAACACGGGATACCTGACGGTGGCCGGTGAAGGCGCTTATATGCGCGAACAGCTTGACCTTGGTGTCGGAGAGTACATATACGGACTCGGGGAGCGTTTCACACCGTTCATTAAAAACGGACAGGTCGTGGATATCTGGAACGAGGACGGCGGTACCAGCAGTGAGCAGGCATACAAGAACGTGCCATTCTACATCTCAAGCAGGAGCTACGGAGTATTTGTCAACCATACCGGGAAGGTTTCGTATGAGATAGGATCTGAAACGGTGTCGAAGGTGCAGTTCAGCGTACCGGGAGAAATGCTTGAATATTTCGTCATAGGTGGTGAAACGCCGAAAGATGTCCTTTCCAACTACACGCTGCTCACGGGACGGCCTGCCCTCCCGCCGGCGTGGTCATTCGGCCTGTGGCTGACCACGTCATTTACCACGAGTTACGACGAGGCAACCGTGACCAGCTTCATCGAAGGTATGGAGCAGCGGGACATACCTCTGCATGTATTCCATTTCGACTGCTTCTGGATGAAGGAAAGCCAGTGGTGCGACTTCACCTGGGACAGGGATGTGTTCCCGGATCCTGAAGCGATGCTGAAGCGCCTCAAGGAAAGAGGCCTCAGGATATGCGTATGGATCAACCCGTACATAGCCCAGAAATCACCGCTGTTCGACGAAGGCATGGAGAAGGGTTACCTGCTCAAAAGGCCTGACGGCAGTGTCTGGCAGTGGGACAGATGGCAGGCGGGCATGGGCATAGTCGATTTCACGAATCCTGATGCCGTCGAATGGTACAAGGACAAACTCAGGAAGCTGCTGGACATGGGCGTCGACTGCTTCAAGACGGACTTTGGCGAGAGGATCCCGACGGATGTTGTATATCATGACGGTTCCGATCCGGTCCTGATGCACAATTACTATACCTACCTGTTCAACAGGTCTGTGTTCGAGGTCCTGGAAGAGAAGCGCGGCAGGAATGAAGCTGTACTGTTTGCACGGTCAGCCACTGCCGGCGGCCAGAAATTCCCGGTCCACTGGGGCGGTGACTGCTCCGCCAATTACGATTCGATGGCCGAAACCCTTCGCGGGGGGCTGTCACTGTGCCTGTCCGGTTTTGGGTTCTGGAGCCATGATATAAGCGGATTCGAAAGGACCGCACCTCCGGATATCTACAAGCGCTGGACCGCTTTCGGGCTGCTCTCATCCCACAGCAGGCTGCACGGCAACGAGTCCTACAGGGTGCCATGGCTGTTTGACGAGGAAGCGGTGGATGTGCTGAGATTCTTCACGAAGCTCAAATGCAGGCTCATGCCTTACATATACAGCACTGCATGTGAAGCGGCGTACAGGGGCATACCGACGATGCGTGCGATGTTCCTCGAATTCCCGGAGGACCCGACATGCCTGTATCTGGACAGGCAGTACATGCTTGGCGGATCGTTGCTCGTGGCGCCTATATTCAATAATGAAAGCACGGTACAGTACTATTTGCCGGCAGGAAAATGGATCAACATCATTAGCGGTGAAAAAATCGAAGGCGGCAGCTGGAGGACCGAGAAGCATGATTACATGAGCCTGCCGCTGCTTGCAAGGCCCAATTCCGTCATACCGTTCGGAAAGGCCGACGACAGGCCGGACTATGATTATGCTGACGGCGTGGAGTTCCACATTTTCGAACTATCGGACGGTGCCTGCGCCGGATCCGACATTTATGATATCAACGGGCGGAAAGTCCTGGAGTTCAAAATATCGAGAAACAGGAACGTGATCAGCATGGAAGTTGCTGAGGCTTTGGCCGGAGCCGGAGGACACGACAGGCAATGGTCTGCCGTGCTGAGAGGCATGGAAAAAGTGGTTTCGGTCGAAGGAGGCCGTGCAGAAGCAGATGATAAAGGAGTAAGGATAGTACCCGGCAAAGGAATGATGAGCGTCAGAGTGATTTTATGACACTATCCGACGAACACGGCCGCATCTTGTGTCAGCAAATGACATTCGGATCATTCCGGGAAGAAAGGAGCGTTCTGTGTATAACTGACGCCCTGTGAATAACGTTCAGCCCTGTCATCATGCGGACAGGGCTGTTTCAATTCAGGGAAAGAATGCCTGTTTTCTCAGGCTTTGCAGGAACCGTTGATCCACATAGGTGAAATTTCAGTGAGATATTATCCACAGCTCCGGAAACGCTGAAAAGCAGTTATACACATGGTTATCCACATTATCAACAAGGAGATATTCACAAAACATCTGTTTTGTGAATATCCGGACAGGAAGGACAAGATGCCTGAAACGACAGCTTTTGATGAAGTTTGGCGAAAATGTATATACATGTGTAAATATAGCAATAATCCTGGAAGGAATTATGATAATCGTTGTTGAATAAGAATATAAGAACCATTCTGAAGCAAGAAGCCAATAATGATCATGAAAGGAGCAATGACCATGAATATAAGGATCACGGGAAAGAACATCGACGTAACGGATGCTCTTAAAGAGAGAGTAAATAAAAAGCTCGGCAAACTGGACAAATTCTTCAAACCGGGAACTGAAGCACAGGTTACGATGAGCGTGCAGAGAAACAGGCACATACTCGAGGTCACTATAATTACCGGAGGGATCACTCTGCGTGCGGAAGTCAACGAAGATGATATGTATACGTGCATAGACAAGGCGCAGGACATCCTCGAAAGGCAGATAAGGAAACACAAGACCAGGCTTGCGAAAAAACTGCATGAAGGAGTGCTCGAACAGCCTGACGCATTCCGCCCGGACATCGATGATGTGGAAGAAGAGACGGAATTTAAAGTCGTACGTACGAAGAGGTTCGCCGTAAAGCCGATGACTGTCGAGGAAGCTATATTGCAGATGAACCTGCTTGGACATGAATTTTTCGTATTTTCCAACGCGGAAACCAACCAGGTCAACGTTGTATATAAGCGCAAGGACGGGAATTACGGCCTGATCGAGCCCGAATTCGACTGACATGCGGCCGGGCCGGACGTACGGCCGGAACAGCACCGTCCGCATACCGTCAAGCGGACGGTGCACCTGATACAAGCGGAATCAGGCCGGGCAATGATTGGATGTCCGGCAGACAGTAACGCAAAATAGTGACGCTATGGCGTCACTATTGATTTTCCGGGGCTGTCCACCCTGGCTGCCCCGGAGCGGCTGACCACGGTTTTTCAGGGGCGGCCCGCATTACTTTTGCGGGGACGATATACAGGTAAGGAGTGTTTGGTTTGATATACGATCTTATTGTAATAGGAGGAGGACCGGCAGGATACCATGCCGCCGAACTGGCCGGCAGGGCCGGGATGAAGACGCTGCTGGCGGAGAAAAGGCACATCGGCGGAGTCTGCCTGAACGAAGGCTGCATACCTTCAAAGACGTTGCTTTACAGCGCAAAGCTGTTTTATGGCGCAGTCAACGGGGAAAAATACGGCATAACCGTTGAGAATGCCGCGTTGGACCATAAAAAGGTCATTGAAAGGAAAAACAAAGTTGTAAGGACGCTTGCCGCAGGAGTGAAGGCAAAGCTAAGGCAGAGCGATGTGACGGTGGTCGAAGGCGCTGGAGTGGTAACCGGGATGAAGACCGGCAGCGAAAGGGACGCCGCCGTATTTGAAGTGAAGATCGGGGATGAG
>JAKOPX010000146.1 GCA_029778665.1 Bacillota bacterium
AGGGGAACATAAATAGAGATATCATTTTTAAGGAGTTGATTCTATGGATAAGTACGTTTGCACTGCCTGCGGTTATGTCTATGACCCGGCCGTCGGTGATCCGGACGGAGGGATCGCGCCCGGCACACCATTCGAGGACATTCCTGATGACTGGGTCTGCCCGCTGTGCGGAGTAGGAAAGGACATGTTCGAGAAGCAGGATTGACCAGGCCTGGTGACGAAGAACAAGTCAGATTATCGGATATGCTGAAATTTAAAGAGCTGCAGCGCAGGCTGCAGCTCTTTGCGTGCATTACCGAACTGCTTCATGCCTTCTTTCTCTCCGCCTTGACAAAACCGTGAGTGCTATTACGACAGCCGAAAACAGGCCGGAAAAGGCAAGCCATGACCAGGGTTTCCTGCCTGTGCTGCCGTTATCCGGCGTTCCTGCTGATACACCAGCGCCTGTACCGGTATATGTCTCCTTTATGCCGTAGACTTCGATTTCGCTGATAGTGGCGCGCGTATGCGGTGGGATCCGGCTGCCCTTCGTTATGTCGACTTTCACATACCGTGCGGCAGCAGGTTCCAAATCGATAACGGTTTTATAGCTCGTGTTGCCCGTGACGGAGAATACTTCCGTCCAGTCGGTTCCGTCGGTGCTTATGCTTACGCTGAAATCCTGGTTGTTGTTGTACTGCTCGAGGTCCCTGTCGGACGCGTGTTTGACAATGATCCTGTGGATCGTGCAGACTGAACCGAGATCAGTCTTCACCCATTTGGGGCCTTCTTCATCGACCAGCCACCTGGTCGCCTCATCCCCGTCGGTGACGGCGCCGCTTTTCTCATTGTCGCTGCTGCATTCGGCACTGCAATCCTTATTGATGTTTTCCGGGATCACCGTCTCCAGCTTCAGTGATTTTACGGCCATTTCACCCAACGATGCCTGCAGGTCCGGGATGTTCTGGATAAAAGACCTGCTGCTGCCTGTAAAATTGTCTTCCGAATACAGCGTCAGCTTATATGCGAGATTCCGGTCGTTATCCAGTTTTGCTGAATTTATGGAAGCGGGGTCCATGCCGGCAGCCGCAAGGTCCGCCTTGGTATATTCGCCCGGTTTTATATCTATAGATTTCCCGGTGTAGCTCTTCCCGTCAAAAAGGCTTACTCCGCGGGACGACACCCTGATGAGGAAATCCCGGACATACACGCCGTGGTAAGGCGTAGGTTCATAGTTCCAGCCTTTTATCAGGCAGGGGCCGGCGCTCGGATGGAATGACCACGCGGCAAAGCTGTAGTTGTTTTTCTCTATCCAGTCGAACAGCGTTTCATGGTAGTTTTTGAAGTAATACTCATCGGGCTTGTCCGGGTCGTTTTTGGCGGGGC
>JAKOPX010000147.1 GCA_029778665.1 Bacillota bacterium
GAAACCACAGAACAGGCCGAGGATAATGGCGATACAGCACCATGCAAGCACCATACAAGCACCATACAAGCACCAGATGAGCATGGAACTAGCCCTGCTGATTCCCCCTTACTGATTCCTGATTCCGGATTCCTGATCCCTGAAAACGGATTACCGCAATCCGGTGCAAGCACCGGCTCATCTGACGATGAGCGCCCGCCCACAAGGGAAAGACGGACCAGTAAGGCAAAAAACAAGATTCTGTCTGGCATCCAACTGGAGCGCTTTACTCAGTTCTGGCAGGAATATCCGCGTAAGTGCGCCAAGCTGGATGCAATGCGCGCATGGGAAAAGCTAAAGCCTGACGAAGACCTTTTTGGCAAAATCATGGACGGCCTTAGGCGAGCCGTAGCCTCGCTTCAATGGCAGGAGCAGGGCGGCAAATTTATCCCCTACCCGGCTACGTGGCTCAATAAAGGCCGTTGGGAAGACGAATATACGCCGTACATCCCAGGCCCTCCGGATCTGAACAAGCGCGACATACGCAAATTGCCGTTTGACCAGTACATGGAGGCCATGTGCGGGCCAAGCTGGAGGGAGCAGGTTAAGGTGCCATGGGATAACGCAGGAGGTGGCGAGACATGAGGCAGGAAGATTACGGGGCGTTTGTCGCAGTAATGAGCGCTGTGGCTGAAACGCTCGGATATCCGAAGTTGGCCGAAAACGGCATGAAACTTTTTTTTGATTTGCTCAAACCATATACGTTTGAGCAGGTGGCTAGAGCACTGCATGTCCATCTGCTTGAGAGCCCTTATATGCCCAAGCCGGTAGATATCATATCCCGCATTGAAGGCAGCGTTGATGACAGAGCCATCAAAGCATGGCATCGCGTGCTCGAAGCAGCCAGACAGCACGGGGCTTACGAGAGTGTGAAATTTGACGATCCCGTTATCCATTTCTGCATCGAGCGCATGGGAGGCTGGCAGAAGGTGTGTGCTATGACCGAAGACGAGCTTCCATTTCGCGAGAAAGACTTCAGGGAGCTTTACAAACTCGGCAGAAACGTCGGCTGGGAAGATGTCCCGAAATATTTCCCTGGGCATCATGAGATCAACAACCGCATGGGCGGATACCTGGAATTTATACCTGCTCTCGTGGAGGTTGTTGACACGGAAACAAAACGGTTGGCGGCAGGCAGGGCCTACAAAGAGCTAGGGGGTAAATGATGCATGAAAACTACGACAGACGAGTTCAGTCACAACATCAAGGACGCCCTCGCGAAATACTCGGGGGTGCCGCTAAGACACATTGCTGAGTTTGATGATATTTACGAAAGCGATGCCCTAAATGAGGCGCTTAAATACGACTATCACGACTTCCTTGTGCTCTGCGGGCCACCGGGGACAGGCAAGAGCTTTATTGCCGCGTACCTGTGCTACCGTTGGGCGCTTGACGCATATGGCAGATACTTCAAAAACCGGGTGGATTGGGACGAGATAGCAGCACAATTGAGAGAGCAGATCGTCTGGTACACGGCATATGAAGTGGCAGCAGCTACGTGTCAGGAACAATGGGATATTGCCAGTAAATACAGGGTGCTGGTCATAGACGACCTCGGCATTGAGGATAACTCGCCAAGGAGCATCGCTGCCATAAACTTCATGGTTTCAAAGAGATACGATCACGGTGAGGACATGGCGACCGTCATTACCGGGAACATGATGACCGATGGCATCACCGAACGCTACGGCAGAAGAATTGCCGACAGGCTCATTGAAAACGGGCGCATTATAGTGTGCGACGGGCCTGCGGTGAGAAAGAATATAAAGGCATTGAGGTGATGGCAATGATATGCGTGATGTGCCAAAGAAACCTGTTACCTGAAGAGATAGGCTGTACCGGGGTTTGCAGAGATTGCTGGCCAAAGTACATGGAGGACCACGAGCGGAGGATGGTGGAGATAAAAAAGCGAATGCAGGAAATGAAAGAGCCTGCGTGCAGGCTGAAGCAAGACATAGATGGGCTCCAGAAAGAGGTGGAACTGTCATGATATTTTGTGCAATTTGTGAATATCATCCGAGCGGCACAGAAGATGGTCCGTGTTTTGCTCCGCTACCTTATTGGCTCAATATTGACAGGTCTGCAATTATAGTTTCCGGCGCTGGCGATCATAAGAC
>JAKOPX010000148.1 GCA_029778665.1 Bacillota bacterium
CATCTCTTAAAACACAGGGACAGTTCTCACTTTTTGATCAGAAAAGCGGGGACGCTTCTCACTTTTTGACCAAATCCAAGGGGACGGTTCTCACCTTTTTAACAAAGAGGCCATCTTTGATCAAAAGGTGAGAACCGTCCCCGCCAGAAAAGTTAAAAAAGTGAGAAGCGTCCCCGTCTCATGTGTCAAAAAGGTGAGAACCGTCCCCACCTTTCAGCAGTTCGAGTTCTTCAGGGGTAAGTTCGCGGCATTCGCCGGGCGCAAGCGTTTCATCCAGCCGGAGGCCGTCGATCTGGATCCTTTTCAGGTACAGCACCTTTTTGCCGACTGCTTCGAACATCCTTTTGACCTGGTGGTATTTGCCCTCGTGCAGGACCAGTTCTGTTTCCGAGCGCAGCCCGGATCTGATTATGATCAGTTCCGCCGGCATTGTTTTGTACCCGTCGTCCAGTACAACTCCCTCTGAAAAGGCTGCAACGTCGTCTTCAGTAACCTGCCCGGCAACCAAAGCATAATAACGCTTGGCTACGTGTTTTTTAGGCGACAGCAGGTTGTGTGCCAGCTGCCCGTCATTGGTCAGCAGGAGCAGGCCTTCCGTATCGATGTCCAGCCGCCCTGCAGGAAACAGATCGAAACAGGCAAGTTCTTCAGGCAGCAGGTCGACCACAGTTCTCAGCCTGGCATCGTATGTTGCCGATACGACGCCCGCAGGCTTGTTCATCATTACATATACGAATTTCCTGTAATTCAGTGTCCTGCCATTGGCCACGATCACGCTTTTTTCAGGATCCACATGCATGGATGGGTCACCGGCGACTTCTCCGTCGATCGTCACCAGCCCGTTCCTGACCATCTTTTTTATTTCGCTTCTGCTGCCAAATCCGAAATTGGACAGCAACTTATCCAGCCGCACGGTGTTTTTCATCTTCTGGCTCAACTCCTCCGTCCTGCATGGCTCTGCCTGCCTCTGCCATTGCAGTTTCATCATCTGAAGCGACAACACTCATTTCATCTTTCTCCAGCCTTTGGGATACAGGTTCTTCAGCATCTCTCCCGTCTGCTTTGCCCATCCCAGCGTCTTCCCGTCAACACACACGGCAGTGAGTCCCTTCTCCCCTTTCAGCATTAGCGTTTCCCCTTTCAGATAGCTGAGGACCTCTGCCGATTCCGCCTTCAGATCCAGCGTCCTTTTGAACGCAGTTTTATCCAGTGCCATGACCAATGAATGGGACGGCTCGAACCTGTCGCCTTCGATGGTGCCAAGAAACCAACCGAATTTTGCGGTCTTAAGCCCCGCCAGCGACGGCGGCGGTTCAGGCAGCTGGTACAGGTGGCGCCCTTTCAGCAGAAATACGCCATCCGGGAAGTAGTTCATGTTTTCCTCCACAAATTTGCGAAAAGCGCCGGGAAGCATTTCATAAGCGATGGTATCTTCAAAAGCAAAGGTTTCCAAAGAGCCGGGATATCCAAAAGTATTCGTATCCCTGAAAGCGGCAGCTTTCTTTGTACAGCCGGAATTGCAGCGAATACCGGGATCCCCGGAAAAATCAGGGCCGCTGGAAGGACGCGGCGGGCAGGGCGTTCTTTTTTTGACCATCTTCGCAACAAAGTGACCCTCTCCCCTGACCCTGTGCGGCCAAAGCCTGGCAGTGCGTTTAAGGATGTCATAGCCGGGATCATTCGCATTTTTAGCGCTTCCACCGTTATCTATATTTCCCGGATTTTGTGCATCGGCCACACACCCAGAATTCTCTGCATTTCCGACGTTTTCCAAAACTCCTGTATTTCCAGCATTTACGATGTTCCCGCCATCCACAGCCCATTCGGGCCTTCCTCCCTCGATACCGGCAAATTTCGGTATGTCTGCGAGTTTATAGCCCTCATGGCTTGTTATGAATCCGATTATCATCTGCTCATTTTCTTCAGGAGAAAACGTGCAGGTCGAGTAAACAAGCGTCCCTCCCGGCTTCAGCAACTGGTCCGCCCAATGGAGTATCTCTTCCTGCATTTTAGCGCACCGTTCGCATTTAAAGCTTTCCCAGCTTCTTGCCGCCGTTTCGTCTTTCCTGAACATGCCCTCTCCCGAGCAGGGGGCGTCGATCAATATTTTGTCAAAAAACCCCCTGAAACTGCGCGCCAGGTTCTCAGGCGACTCATTCAGGACAATGGCGTTTCTGATACCGCACAGCTCGATATTTTTCACAAGGGCCTTTACACGTTCCGCATTGATGTCATTCGAAACCAGCAGTCCTCTGCCTTTCATCGCAGCGGCGATCTGAACTGTTTTCCCCCCGGGGGCAGCACACATGTCAAGGACCCTGTCGCCGGGCCCGGCTCCAAGTACCTGTCCGGGTAGCATGGCACTTGGCTCCTGTATATAGTACAGCCCTGCATGGTAGTACGGGTGCCTGCCGGGCGCATCTTCACCTGAGATATAGAAACCGTCATCCGCCCATGGCACCGCTTCAAGGTCGAACGGAGATATTTTAAGGAAATCCTCAATGCTGATTTTCAGCCTGTTGATCCTGAGGCCGTAAACTCTTTCACCGGACAATGCCGAAATGAGTTGCCCGTATTCTTGTTCGCCCAAAAGCTTCAGCATTTTTTCCATGAATTTCGCCGGAAGCTTCATCGATCCACCTCTGTTTTTC
>JAKOPX010000149.1 GCA_029778665.1 Bacillota bacterium
AAAAAATGACGGATCCCGGGAAACAGTCTTAAAGCTGTTTGCAGAGAGACAGACGGATGCTGGATAATTGGAAAGATCACGAAAATTCGATCCTGGAATATTTCATAAAGAAAAATACTTCGATGAAAATCCTTGCGGGATGTGGACGGTCACATCCCGCTTTGCGTTGTGTACGAGGCATGCACGCGGCCCTGGCGGTGAAAGTGCCTTATGCCGCGCAAATACATCATGAGCCGGTTTATTACCGCTGCAGGGACGTTTCCCGGCAACTGAGGAATCTCATCAGGTTGTCCACTGTGCGGAAAAGGTCGCCCCGGCAGCGCAGCCGGGCTTCTTCGAACGGCACGGCTTTTCGGTTTATGCTGAATACGGCTGCAACACCTTCGTCGTATATACCCGCTATATCGTCATCTATATCGCCTGCGACTGCGATCACCGGAACACCTGCTTTCTTCGCACGGCGGGCTACGCCTGTTATGACCTTGCCCCTTAGAGACTGAGAGTCAATTTTACCTTCGCCCGTTATCACCAGGTCGGCTCCTTCCAGCAATCGATCGAATCCTGTCACATCAAGCACGGTTTCGATACCCATCTTCAGCCTGCTGCCGAAAAATGCCGCCATGCCTCCTCCCATACCGCCTGCTGCGCCTGCGCCGGGGATGGCCGATATGTCTGTCCCGAGGTCCCGCTTCACTATACCGGCCAGGTGCCGGAGGTTTTCGTCCAGAACCTTAACCATCGCTTCGTCCGCACCCTTCTGCGGCGCGAATACGAAGGCCGCGCCGTCAGGTCCGTACAGGGGGTTGTCTATGTCGCACATCGTAATGATTTCCGCTTCGGCAACTGACCTGTCGATCCCGCTCATGTCAATGGACGATATGCTGTTCAGCGTTTCGCCCACAGGAATGAACTCCTTTCCGGAGGCATCCCTGAACACGACTCCTGCTGCGGCTGCCGCACCGCACCCTCCGTCATTGGTGGCACTGCCTCCAAGGCCGACGATGATCTTTTTGCATCCGGACCGGGCGGCATGGACGATGAGCTGCCCTGCGCCGTACGTGGTCGTTTTCCCCGGATGCTTGTTCCCTTCGACGAGCGGAAGCCCTGAAGCTGCCGCCATTTCCACAACTGCGGTATTGTCAGGCAGGATGCCGTAAAAGCTTTCCAGGTCTTCAAAGTATGGGCCCTTCACCCTTACATATACCTTCCTGCCGCCGACTGCCGACAGAAAGGCGTCCACGCTGCCTTCGCCGCCGTCGGCGACCGGTATGCTTACAGCCTCGGCGCCAGGAAAGCGGAGCCTAACTGCTCTGCTCATAATGTCGCATACTTCGGCGGAGGACATCGTTCCTTTGAATGAGTCGGGTACGAGTATGATCCTGCGCATGCTGCTCACCTTTTTCGCACTGTTCCGGTCAGCGACATGCTGATCCCGGATTTCTGCAAGTTCATTATAACATTGAAGTTCTGTCCGACCAACCGGTTATTTCCTGTGCGCACGGCCCCTGCTCAAGTGTTTTGACAATATATGAATACATGTTATAATACATTTTAAAATGATAAATTTACTTTTTACACCAGTGGAGAAGGAGCGCGAAGATGGGACTTTACGAGCAGTGGAAAAAGACTGTGGAAGGACTTGTGACACCGCAGCAGCAGAACTTGTTCTGGGCGGATTATTTTGAAAGGGAAAAGGAAAATTACCGTCGCATCCTTGAGCAACGCATGGAAAAGCTCGAGGGGAAGCTGAAAGATCTTGCAGACGGGTTCGGGATGGATGCCGTGATGTTCACGGGATTTCTTGATGGCATCAATACCAGCCTGAAAGAGGAACTGGACCTGGATTCGCTGGAAGAGGAAACGGAACTGTCGGCGGAAATAGACTTCGAGAAGCTATACTGGAACATGCATGAGGCCAGGGCTGACTGGCTGTATAACCTGAAGGAATGGGACGGCATCCTTTCCGAGGAAAGGAGAAAGGAACTGACGAAGGAGTTCAGGCTGTCAAAGATGGCTGTAAGCAATAAGGTGGGCAGGAACGATCCGTGCCCGTGCGGAAGCGGCAAGAAGTACAAGAAGTGCTGCGGCGCCGGGAAATGAGAAAGAAATAAAGACCGACACAGATGAAAGGATGATATTGCATATGGCTGAGAAAATCAAGATGCAGAACCCCATAGTTGAGATGGACGGGGACGAAATGACCAGGATCATCTGGCAGCTTATAAAGGATGAACTGTTGACCCCATATATCGAACTGAACACCGAATATTACGATCTCGGCCTGAAACACCGCGATGAGACTGAAGACCGTGTGACCATCGATGCTGCGATGGCTACGAAAAAACACAGGGTCGCCGTCAAGTGCGCGACGATCACGCCCAATGCGCAGAGGGTCGAGGAGTACGGCCTCAGGCAGATGTGGAAAAGCCCCAACGGGACCATAAGGGCAATACTGGACGGCACTGTTTTCAGGGCTCCTATCATAGTAAAGGGCATCAGGCCATTCGTCAGGACATGGAAGAAACCCATAACGCTGGCAAGGCACGCTTATGGCGATGTTTACAAGGACGTGGAGTACCGCGTGGAAGGGCCGGGGACGGCTGAACTCGTATTCAGGGGAAAGGACGGAAACGAGATATTCCGCGACACCATCCATGAGTTCAGCGGGCCTGGGGTCATGCTGGGCATGCACAATACCGACGAATCCATCCGCAGCTTTGCCAGGGCATGCTTCAACTATGCGCTGGAAGTCAGGCAGGACCTGTGGTTTGCCACGAAGGACACCATTTCGAAGAAATATGACCACACATTCAAGGATATATTCCAGGAGATGTACGAAAAGGAGTACAGCGAGAAATTCAGGGAAGCAGGGATCGAATATTTCTACACGCTCATCGATGACGCCGTTGCCAGGGTCATCAGGTCGGAAGGCGGGTTTATCTGGGCATGCAAGAATTACGACGGAGATGTTATGTCCGATATGGTCGCCTCGGCTTACGGGAGCCTTGCAATGATGACTTCCGTCCTGGTTTCGCCTGACGGCTGCTATGAATACGAAGCGGCTCACGGCACCGTCACAAGGCATTACTACAAGCATCTCAGGGGTGAAGAGACCTCCACGAATTCGATGGCAACACTTTTTGCCTGGACAGGGGCGCTCAGGAAACGGGGCGAACTCGACGGGAACACAGATCTCGTAAACTTTGCCAACGATCTTGAGACTGCCGCCATCAGAACGATAGAAGAAGGCGTGATGACAGGGGATCTTGCAGCCCTCTCCGAACTGGAAGACAAGAAGGTTGTCAATACCGCCGGTTTCCTCAGGGAGATACGCAAGCGCCTCGATCAGATTCTCTCCGAAAGGTAGCGGGAGTTGGTTTTGTGCTGCAGTTGGCAGGTGCGATAGCGGCAGAAATGCTCAGGGCATTTTTTGCAGATTACTTCTTCCTGGTTATGTGCCTGTTGGTAATAACCTTTATCAGGTCGCACTATCGCGTGTATTCCGAACTGCAGGAGGAAATGTACGGCAGCACAGGACCCGGCCTGAAACAGGCCGCTGAGAAGTTGATACTGACCGGACTGGTCACAGGCTTTGCTGTCAGCTTCCTTACCGTGGCAGCAGGGGTAACTGTTGAAACAGATACTGTAAGGTATCTGTTTTACATTATGTGCCTGCTGATGCTGTTTGACATAAGATTCGTGAGTTTCCCGTATGCGGCGGGCCTGCTTGCGGCTGCAAGCTATGTTTTTGACAGGCTTTATGTAAATGTGCCGTCTCTTCTGTGCCTTGCAGCTGTACTGCAGATGCTTGAGGCGTTTTTGGTTTACATAAACAGAAAAAGCAGCCACATACCCGTATATATACATCATGACGGTGAGATAGCCGGAGCTTTTCTGACAAAAAGGTTCTGGATAATACCGGTCGTATTCCTGACATACCTGATGCAGCCGGGGACGCTTCTGCCTGAGTCCGTTTCAGGCCTGGCCCTGCCGTTCGCCCCCAGGCCGCCGGCCGGGATGGCAGGAGCATTCGGGCTTGACTGCATGATGGCGATGCTGCTGAATTCGGATATTTCGATAGCGACCCAGCCCGAGAAAAAGTCCGCAAGGAATGCTGCAGCCCTTTTTGCACAGGGATGCATACTGCTGGTCCTGGCGCTGATCTCAAGAGATATCGGATGGGTCGGATGTGTCGGCGCCATTTTGTGCATCGCCGGTCGGGAGGGCATATACATGTGGTCGGTAATGACGGAAAGGAACGGAACACCGCTGTTCAGCGCGGCCAGGCGCGGACTGAGGGTGCTGGATGTGCTCCCGGGGAGCAATGCCCAGTCCATGGGCATGATGAGAGGCGACATCATCCTGAGTATCAACAACATGGACATCCAGACTGAGGAGGGGATCGCCGAGGCATTGAAGGATTTCCCCGTTTACACCTGGATAAAGGTGCTCAGGAATGATGAAGAGAAGCTGCTGGAATACAGGTGTTACCCGGATGGATACAACAGGCTCGGAATCATAACAGTACCGAGAGAGAAAGAAATAACATACAGGATAGCCTGGCTTGAACACATGAATATAATCAGAAACATAGTCAGACGTTTCAGGAAAGATATCGACAGGCCGGCCTGAGCGGTTATTTCGGGCCGGGACATGGAACAAAACCGTGGCAAAAACAGTATGTATACTGGGTGTGTATATCACGGCAGCATGTAGATTTCAGGCATGCAATATCATGTATCCTGCGTGTGCAGTGCACAGCGGCGTGCCTGGCGGAAGGGGGAAACTGAATGGACAGAGCCGGAGCTGAAAATCATTATATGGCAGCAAGAAAGCTTGGGCAGAAAGAATACTCCCGGAGTGCTTCCAAGGGTATGACGGGTTACCTCCCGTCGCTGGAGGGCATCCTTAAGAATATAGATATAATTTATGAGATCGATCTTGGCGTAGTGGAGATACCGCTGAAAAAGATCGTAGGAACATATACGAATGCCAGGAGCAGGTCGTTCGCCGTCAATTTCATGCCGCTGCTGACGCCGAAGACGGAGTTTGCAGCCAAGTGGACGGCATTGTGTGAAGCGCACCTGACCGAGGGTATCAGGGATCCCATCAAGGTTTATGAATACCTCAACTGGTTTTATGTCGTCGAAGGCAACAAGAGGGTCAGCGTCCTGAAGTACTTCGACGCCTGGTCCTTCCAGGGCAGGGTCGTGAGGCTGGTACCCAAAAGGGACGAGAGCGATGACGACATATCGATATACTATGAGTTTCTTGATTTTTACAAGAAAACCCGGATAAACGCCATCTGGTTCACCAGGAGGAATTCTTTCAACAAACTGCTGGGATACCTGGAGAATTTTGAACCGGGGCGGGACCTGACCGGGTTTGAAAAGTACAAATATTTCACCAATTCCATATACCTGCCTTTCAGGAAGATATACCACGAACTGGGCGGGCAGGAGCTCCCGATCACTACGGGCGACGCATTCCTCGAATACATAACCATATACGGCCTTCCGAATGAAATAGACGATGAGAAGGTGAGGGCAAGGTTAAGCAGCCTGCTCATAGAACTGGACCAGATGACAGGCAGCAAACCCGTGGACATACAGACAGTGCCCATGGAAACAGGCGAAGGCCTGATCTCGACGCTGACAGCGTTCGTGATGCCGAAGAAAACGCTGAAAGTCGCGTTCGTGTACGCCAGGGATCCGAAGACCTCAAGCTGGACTTATGCGCAGGAGATGGGAAGGATCCATGTCAGCAAGGTTTTCGGCGACATGATCAGCACTTCATATGTGGACAATGTGCCTGAAACGCCGGAGGCATACAATGTCCTGAAAAAACTTGCACAGGAAGGCAATGACGTGGTGTTCGTGACGAGCCCGTCGTTTATCAATTCGACGCTGAAAGCGGCCATGCAGTTCCCCGGGACGAAGTTCCTCAACTGCTCCGAGACCCATTCATACAAGCACGTGAACACTTATTTCGGAAGGATCTACGAGCCCAGGTTCCTTGCAGGGATCGCCGCCGGAGCAGTCACCAGGACGAACCTGCTCGGCTATGTAGGAACTGTGCCTGTACCCGGAGTGATAAACGGGATAAACTCCTTTGCTCTTGGCGCCAGGATGGTCAACCCGGACGCCAGGGTCAAAGTGGTGTTCCTCAACCGGTGGGATGATCCCCGTGAGGCGGAGGCGGCCAGCGAGTCCCTGATCCGCCAGGGCTGTGATGTGATCGCACACCATGACACGCTGTCGGACAGGTCCGTCACAAGCGAATATGGCGTATATGCGGTGGCCGTAGGCGAAAAGGGCCTGGTCCAGGAGCATATTGCCGCCCCTGTCTGGAACTGGGGCATATTCTACGAAAAAATGCTGCACAATATCATGAAAAACTCCAGGAGATCATACGGCCCCGGCCAGAAGGTTGTCAATTTCTGGTGGGGTATGGATTCCGGCATCGTGGACTTCTTCTATTCGAGAAGGCTTGTGCCGCCTGAGACCCAGAAACTCCTTGACTTCATGATAAAGATGATCAGCAACGGGCTCTACCATCCGTTTACCGGGCCCATATACAGCCAGGACGGCACCCTTATGGTAAAAAAGGGCGAAGTGGCGACCCGCGAGCAGATCATCAACATGGATTGGTTTGTAAACATAGTGGAGTAGAGAAAGTTAACAGTTGCCTAAAATTCGCAGTCCATCAGATAATAGCCGTATGCATTGACGATGGTGGTGTTTTTATAATGCATTATCCTCGGCTGGCGCCCGTAGTTCAGATGCTGGTGGCCGTGGAAGAAGTATTTCGGGGAATGCTTGTCCAGCAGTTCCACGAAACTTTTGAAACCGGTATGGGCGATGTCTTCCCCGTCGCCGAGGCCGTAAGCGGGCGCGTGGGTCAGCAGGATATCGAAGCCTTTGTGTTTCCTGATGGTCCACTTCAGCCTGCGGATCCGCCTCCGCATCTGTTCCTCGGTGTACTGGAACTCCTTGTTGTTGTAGTTCATGCATCCTCCCAGCCCAAGGATCCTTATGCCCTTGTAGACCAGGAGCCTGTCGTCCGCCGATTCACAGCCCTCGGGCGGATGCGTGAGATAGCGCCCGTTGTGATTCCCGGGCACATAATAAAGAGGTGCTTTTATCATCGTTACCAGGAATGACAGGTATTCGGCCTTCAGGTCGCCGCAAGACAAAACAAGCTCCACGTCCCTGAAGCGTTCCCTGTCGAAATAATCCCATATATATGGTTCTTCACGGTCCGATACGACCAGTATCTTCATTTTCACACTGATTTCCTCATATTGTTTTTACATCTTTTAAGTATTATACTTGATTTGAAAGAATAATGTAAAGGGCGCGGAGCGCACATCAGAATAGGTGTTGTATCCGGCTGCCGTTAAAGGATATACTTAGAAGGAACAGCTGATGAATCACACCGTTCAGGTGGAATGATGCCGAAACACTTCAGCGAAAGGGAGGAAACAGATGAAAGTCGAAATAAAGCGGTTATACAGGGATCCGGCGCCTTACATCGGCCAGGAGATAGAAGTGGCGGGATGGATCAGGACGATAAGGAATTCTAAAACATTCGGATTTATTGAACTTAACGACGGATCTTTCATGAAAAACCTGCAGATCGTATTTGAGGACGGGGTCATCGACAACTACAGCGAAGTCTCGAAACTGAACCAGGGCACATCGATCAGGGCCCGCGGGACGCTTGTCGCCACACCTGAGGCAAAGCAGCCTTTTGAACTTAAGGCAGGGAAAATTGAAATAGAAGGGGCCTGCGTCCCGGAATACCCGCTGCAGAAAAAGCGCCATTCATTCGAATTCCTGCGTACGATAGCCCACCTGAGACCGAGGACGAACACGTTTTCCGCAGTCTTCAGGCTGAGGAGCGCACTTTCGTATGCCATACACCGCTTCTTCCAGGAGAGGGGCTTCGTATATGTCCACACGCCTATCATAACGACGAGCGACTGCGAGGGTGCAGGCGAAATGTTCAGGGTGACCACGATGGACCCTGACAATATACCGAGGGATGAAAACGGCAATGTCGATTACTCGCAGGACTTTTTCGGCAGGCAGACAAGCCTGACCGTCAGCGGGCAGCTGGCCGGAGAAGCTTACTGCATGGCGTTCGGCAAAATATACACGTTCGGTCCGACATTCAGGGCAGAGAACTCGAATACTACAAGGCATGCAGCCGAGTTCTGGATGATAGAGCCCGAGATCGCGTTTGCAGACCTCAATGATGACATGCAGCTTGCCGAGGAAATGATGAAATATCTGATAAGCTACTGCCTCGAGAATCTGCCGGAGGAGATGGAGTTCTTCAACAACTTCATCGACAACGGTCTGCTTGAAAGGCTGAACAACATTGTTGAGTCAGATTTCGGGCACCTGACATATACTGAAGCGATCAGTATTCTCGAGAAGAACAACTCCGGCTTCCAGTATCCCGTCAAATGGGGCTCCGACCTGCAGACCGAACACGAACGTTACCTGACGGAAACTGTGTTCAAAAAGCCGGTGTTCATTACCGACTATCCGAAGGATATAAAAGCGTTCTACATGAGGCTCAACGATGACGGGAAGACGGTGGCGGCAATGGATCTGCTGGTTCCCGGCGTCGGTGAGATCATAGGGGGCAGCCAGAGGGAAGAAAGGTACGATCTGCTGGCGAAGAGGATAGAAGAACTTGGCATGAACATCGAAGACTACAAATGGTATCTGGATCTGCGGAAATACGGCGGGACAAAGCATGCCGGGTTCGGTCTCGGTTTCGAGAGAGCCGTCATGTACCTGACGGGAATGGCTAATATCAGGGATGTCATACCCTTCCCGAGAACTGCAAAATCTGCTGAATTCTGACAGCATACAGGATTTGGTTTTCAGATGGCAGATATGTAAAGCTGCCTGTCATCAATGACCAATATCCTTACAATATTGGTATGAAGGAGGCGTGTGAGATGAGTGAACAGGTAATGGAACAGCCCAGGAGAGAAGACAGGATAAAGATCTCTGAGGAAGTCATCGCCACGATCGCCGGTATCGCGGCATCCGGCGATGAGAATGTAGCCTCTATGGGCGGAAGTTTCGTGGACGGGATAGCCGGCATGCTTGGCAGGAAGGCGCCCGGCAAGGGCATCAGGGTGGAGATGAAGGAAAACCAGGTCAATATCGACATGGCCGTAGTGATGCAGTATGGATGCAAGATACATGAGGCAGCCCGTGAAATGCAGAAGAGGGTAAGAAGTGCAGTTGAGGATATGACAGGGCTCGAAGTCGTGAGTGTCAATGTGAATGTTCTTGGCATCAACGTCGGCAAGGACGCGGGGAAGGTCGAAGTGCTCGAAGAGCTGCCGCCCAGGTCATGAGCGGGTTACCGGACAGACATATTCCAGTGCATGCATCGCGGAAAAGGAGCATAGATAGCAGAATCAAAACATCAGACCGCAAATTGGCTGTTTAATCATGGGAACGGCAGTGAACCGGTACATGGAGCAGGAGCGGCAAAGATCGGCATGAGCCGGGGCTTGCCGCTTTGTTTTTAAGGAATAAGTGTTTTGACGTCATCTGCGATTTTTTCAGTATTTTATTTAGCTGTTTTATAAATGTATTTCTGAAGCTGCATGAAAGGCGCGGGATAGTCGGGACATGAGATTCAGGATGATTTCGTGCGAGGTTTTTGCGAGGCTCGCATACCGGACTGCGGCGGAATCCCCGCACACAGTGGATATCGAATTTACCAGGCTGAGGTCGCATGTAAACCCGCATCAGCTCAGGCGTGAGATACAGGCTGCCATAGACAGCACGCCGGAAGATTATGATGCCATACTGCTCGGGTACGGCCTGTGCGGGAACAGTACTGCAGGGATTAGGGCGCGCAGCATACCGCTGGTCATACCAAGGGCCCATGACTGCTGCACGATTTTCCTGGGCAGCCGGGAAGCCTTCCTGGAGCATTTCGGGCAATGCCCGAGCGCCCAGTGGTATTCGGCCTGCTACTATGAGCGCCTTGGAGGATGGTATACGGACTGTGCAGCAGGGGTGACTACATCAGGACAGGCGGAATACATGGAGGAGCTGATCCGGCAGTACGGTGAAGAGAATGCCAGGTACATCATGGAAATGATGGCTCCGAAAAACGAGGTCGGTTTCCTTACGTTCATTGAGATCGACGGGTTTGACGACCCTGGGGTCCGGGATTCCTTCATTGAATACGCAAGGGGATCGGGTAAGGACACGCGTTTCATCAAAGGGAGCACCAGGCTGATAGATGCGCTGGTCAACGGAGACTGGAATGAAGAAGAGTATCTCATAGTGCCGCCCGGCGGAGAAGTGGTACCTGTCTATGATCACGGGACCATCATCACTGCTTCGGAAAAATCTCAGGACCATTAGACATTGCGGATGATTCTTCGTATTATCTTATGAGTACACAATGCAGATACATGTGGAAGAGGAGATTGGATATGCGGAGATTGCGTCGGTCAAGAAGAAACAAGGTTATTCTGGGAGTATGCGGCGGCCTGGCCGAATACCTGAACATAGATGTGGTGATAGTCAGGATCGTTGCTGTACTGTCATTGTTCATGGGATGGGGCTTCATCATCTACATCATTGCAGCGCTGATAATGCCCGAGGACAGGGAGCATATACCTGACGGCAACGGCTGGGGACATGGCGGCGGCTCGGCGGGATACAGCGGCGCTTATTCCGATCCCGGCATGGGGACCGGCACGGACTATGATCTCGGGAATGATTATTTCAGTAATGACGACAGTTGGGACCGGCCGGCCAGGTATGATTCCGAAAAGACCAAGTATATCATAGGGGCTGTACTGATAGGCATCGGGGTCATTGCCCTCGGCAGGGAGCTGCTGCCGGGAGTGTTTGAACTCAGGTATACGCTGCCTGTGCTTCTTATAGCCATAGGCGGAATAATTCTGTACAGGGGCAGAAGATAAACGGCGGGGATCTGATGGAGAAGTACATGGCGCTGAAAACTCCGGATACAGAAAGGCTCAGGAGAATCTGCCTGGAGATGTGGGACAGCACTCCGGACAGTTTTCCTTCATTGGACAGACGATTTACTGACAGTGACCGTGCTGCCAATAACAGCAGGATCAAAAAATTTATGGGTGAATTTGCAGGGCTTGTCGCCGGGTTTGACGGCAGGCCCGGGGAAGACCCCGCCAGGTGGGGTTCCTGTCTTAAAAAGCTTATCTACGATTGCGGCGTGGGCGTGGCAGGCTTCGACGGCGCGGACATGAGGCTGTTGCTTGACGGCGGATTCTCCGATGTTACGGCCGGTTTTATCGAGCAGGCCCGCGCATTCGACCTGTCTGTTAAACTGGACGACATACTCCAGGCTCTGAGGAATGTCTGGATAATGAATTGCATCCAGGTTTTTGCGGGCATCGACATCAGGCTCACGCCCTCGGTTTTTGCATACAGCATGTTGTACCCGTATACGGACAACTTCATCGATGCCGGCGGCATTTCTGAAACGCGGAAGCAGGAAACCAACATCAGGCTTGAAAAAAGGCTGGCCGGTGAACCTGTCGAAGCTGTAACTCCGCTTGAAAACAGGCTGTTCAGGCTCGTGGAGATGATCGAGGACGAGCATGACCGTAAACTCCGGCCCATGGTGTACGGAAGCCTTCTTGGCATACATAGCGCCCAGGTCAGGAGCATGCGGCAGGACAATGGCTCTCCGCTGTCACTCGGTGAGATAAGGGAAATAAGCGCCGAAAAAGGCGGGTGTTCCGTCCTTGCTGACGGATACCTGGTAAAAGGCAGCCTGTCTGAAGATGAAGCAGCGTTTATTTTCAGTTTCGGATTTTTGCTGCAGCTTGTCGATGACCTCCAGGATGTGCCGGCTGACAGGAGGAACGGTCACAAAACGCTGTTTACGGTAAATGGCGGTTCATTTGCGCAGGGCGTTGTGAACAGGCTGATCAATTTTGCCTGCAGGCTCCTCGGCAATGACGGAGTGTTCCCTGGAAGTATGGCGTCCAGGATGAAGCGGATGGTAAAGGACAGCATCATTTTGCTCATTATTGCTGCGGCTGCCTGCAACAGTGGCATGTTCGACAATGCATACCTGAAAAACCTGGAGGAATATTCGCCTGTAGATTTTAAAACCATTGTGGACTGTCAGAAAAGAATAAACAGGGAGTATGCGAGACTTAAGGCAAAGCTGGCGGTCAGGCCGCTGGAGATACGGATGGCAAGGGCATTCGCCGCGGGGACCCTTGACTGATGTAGCCGTCAGCTCTTTCCTCGTTTTTTCCGTTTTTACAAGCGGAAATTTCCGAACTGACCATGATATACGCTGCATCCTGCCTTCTTCCTCAAATCTTTTTTACTAAGGTACAGGCAAAAACGATATAATGAAAATCGCATTTTTATCCGATAAGATATTTGAACAGCGGATAAATCACCTTTCAACAGCAAAGGATGAATGATATGGATCTGGGTACGATTTTAGGTTTGCTATGCGGTGTTGCATGTATAATCATATCCATTTTTATCGGTGACGGCCAGCTGAAATCATTTTGGGACCTGCCGTCGGTATTTATAACGATAGGCGGAGGCATATGCTCCGCACTCATCAACTTCAGGATCAAAGATTTGATAAACACGCTGAAAGTGACAAAAAAGATTTTTACCGATAAACAGTCTTCAGCGACCGAAACCATCGCAATGCTGGTCAAGCTGTCGGAAAAGACCAGGAGAGAAGGACTGCTGTCCATCGAACCGGAGCTTGAACAGATGGAGGATCCGTTTATCAGGCAATCGCTCCAGCTGGTCGTTGACGGTATAGAATCAGAAACGATAAAGGATTTCATGGACACTGAGATCGAGAATATGCAGGCCCGGCACAGCAAGGGCCAGGCTGTGTTCAACATGCTGGCGGCCATATTCCCCGCATGGGGCATGATCGGCACGCTCATTGGTCTTATAAACCTGCTGCTGAAGCTTGATGACCCTGCGCAGATAGGCCCGTCGATGTCAGTCGCTCTGGTTACGACATTTTACGGCAGCGTTCTGTCGAACTTCGTTTGCGCGCCTATTGCCGGCAAGCTAAAGATGAAGAGCGATGAGGAGGTACATCAGAAGGAGATGATCGCGGAAGCGGTCATATCTATCCAGGCAGGAGAGAACCCCAAGATGCTGGAACAGAAGCTGAAGATATTCCTCCCGCCTGAAGAGAGGGAAAAAGAGATAAGGGATACCCAGGAAGCGGCAGATAGTTCCGTATCGGCATAACAGGAGTGAAACAGATGGGCAGAAGGAGAAAACAGGAGGAAGGCTCCGGCGGTGCATCGTGGCTGACGACTTACAGCGATTTGGTGACACTGCTTCTTTGCTTTTTTGTGTTGCTTTTTTCAATGGCCGTAGTTGACAAGCAGAAAGTCGAAAAAGTAGCTTTATCCATACGTGC
>JAKOPX010000020.1 GCA_029778665.1 Bacillota bacterium
CATTCCTTACGCTCTCAACAAGCTGTGCGAATGCTTTCTCATCATTTACTGCCATATCTGCAAGCACCTTCCTGTTCAGGTTGATGCCGGCCTTTTTGAGGCAGTTCATGAACTTGCTGTAGCTCATGCCGTTCATCCTGGCAGCTGCGTTTATCCTGGTTATCCACAGCTTCCTGAAGTCTCTCTTTCTGGCTTTCCTGTCCCTGTATGCATATGAAAGCGACTTCATGACAGCCTGATTGGCTATCCTGAAAAGTTTGCTCTTGTCGCCAAAGTAACCCTTCGCCAGCTTGAGGATCTTCTTGTGTCTTGCGCGTGTCCTCACCGCACCTTTAACTCTGGCCATTTACGTCCTCCTCCTTCCTACTTGTACGGCAGCAGCCTCTTAACATTGGCTGCGTCGCCGGCTGCAGCATAGGCGCCCATCCTGTGCCGTTTCTTTGCCTTCCTCGACTTGGAAATGAGCCTGTGCCTCCGGAAAGAGTGGCTCATCTTTACCTTGCCTGTTCCGGTTATCTTAAACCTTTTCTTGGATGAGCTGTGTGTCTTGACTTTTGGCATATCCATTCCTCCTGTTTTCTGTTTCGTATCCGGCAGTCAAGCACCGGCCGGATACCTTATGAAATGCCTTACTGTTTAGGATTCAGAATCATGACCATGCTGCGTCCTTCCAGTTTAGGCTTTTTCTCTACTGTTCCAACGTCTTTCAAAGCTTCTGCGAATCTGTTGAGCACTTCCATGCCCAGGGATGTGTAATTCATTTCCCTTCCCCTGAACCGGACACTTACCTTAACCTTGTCGCCTTCCTTAAGGAACCTGGCAGCATTCCTTGACTTGAATGCAAAGTCGTGCTCCTCGATGTTGGGCTTTACCCAGACTTCCTTGATGTTGACGGTTTTCTGGTTCTTCCTGGCTTCCTTTTCCTTTTTTGCAAGCTCAAACATATACTTCCCGTAGTCCATGAGCTTGCATACAGGCGGCGTCGCCTGAGGAGCTATCTTTACAAGGTCAAGGTCCTTCTCCGTAGCAATTTTCAGCGCTTCCTTCGCTGACATGATCCCGAGCACGCTACCGTCAGAATCGATCAGACGCACTTCCCTGTCCCTGATCTCTTCATTGATCTGATAATCGTTTTTTCTAATATCTATACACCTCCGAGTGTTATTATGGCCTCAACGATCCGCAATCCGCTTTTATCTGTTTATATTTATATTGTCAAATTATATCATGGTCAATTATCCTTATGTCGTCCTGACCTTTGCCGGACCGGCTGATCAAAAAAGCGGACCGTAAGAAGAACCTCCGATCCGCCATAAACGCAACGTCAAAAATGATCCCTGTCATTATTGACCCTGACGGACAAGTCCGTAAGGTGAGAAGCGGATGGCTTCTTCTTTGTTTTACCTGAATTATAATAACAGAAACGTTGACGCATGTCAAGAAAAAGCTTCCGGCAAATCTGCCCGTTTGCCGGAAGCTTTTGCTTTACTTATCCGGATTGAATCTTCTTTATGTAGCTTCTAAATCCGTTTCTGCCTTATTTGGCAAGGAAGTCATCCAATGCAGCCTGGATAGCGTCGAATTTCTCGTCGACTATCTGGGCAACGGTCTTTTCGCCTCTCAGCAGGTCGTCCTGGCCACCCCACCACAGTTCGACAGCGGGCTGCACAGCCTTGAACAGACCACCCGATTTACCGCAGTTGTTGTCGTACATGTACTCGAGCATCTCGATGGACTCGTTGTCACGCACGTTGTTGTAGTGCGGATCCTTCCAGGTGTCGGGATCTTCCAGGTCCTCGGGGAACGGCTCGGTCCACTTGTCCCAGATGAACACGATATCTTCGATATCCTTCACGTTCTTCGGAATGGTCTGGAAGTTATGCCCTGTTACGAGGCAGTAAGGCTTCTTGTCCGTGTTGCTGGGCCCTATCGGAGGCAGTACCAGGCCATAGTCGTCAGCCATATTGTCCCTGAAGTCGTCTACCTTCCAGTACTGGTACCAGAACATTGCTACCTTGCCTTCCTTGAATACGGTGGCAGCTATATCCCACGGAGGCTCTTCCATGTACTGGAACTTATTGAACACGATACCTTCTTTGCAGAGTCTCTGGTAGAAGTTGAACGCCTCGAGGACCAACGGCTCTCTGAAGTTGAGTTTCGCCTTGCCGTCCACGATACTTGCCATCTCGCCGCCATTGCTCGTTACCAGG
>JAKOPX010000150.1 GCA_029778665.1 Bacillota bacterium
ATGCAACGACGTCTGCCCCGTTTTCCTGGCCCCGATTCAAATCAAGGAAGCGCTGGAAAACGACGATCTCGATTTGCTGAAAAGTTATAAACCGGAATTATGCATGGAATGCGGGTTATGCTCGTATATTTGCCCGTCGCGGATTGAACTTACCAGCAATGTTGCCCGCGCCAAAAAGAAAGTATTGGGAAGCAGGTAATAGCAATGAGCACACAAAACTTTGTATTAGATAAAGCCCCCTATATCCGCAAGGCTGACAACAAGGGCTACGGCACGGCCGTAATGATGCGCGATTTTCTAATCGCCTTACTGCCTTTGATCCTTTTTGCCTGGGTCAAAAACGGGCTGCTGCCGTATATCAACATGGATACGTTCTCGATCTGGGACATGCTTAGACCGCTCCTGCTCGTCATCATCGGAGCAGCGACTTCGTATTTGACCGAACTCGTGTTTTATCTTTTGCGCGGTGAGAAGAAGGTCTTCCGGAAGCTCATGGTCAGCTTCCCGGCAATTCCCGGGATTCTGCTGGCAATGATTTTGCCCTATGGGACGCCGTACTGGGTCCTTGTTCTGGGCGCCATTTTCGGCACCTTCTTCGGGAAACTCGTTTTCGGCGGTTTCGGAAACAACATCTTCAACCCGGCGCTCGTCGGCTATATCTTCGTCACGACCGCCTTCACTTCGCAGATCCTTCCCAATTACCTTAACCCCTCGGAATACTTTACGGCCGGGGCAACGCCGATGGCTACGCTTGGAAGCGACTTCGCAAACGGTGTTCCCACGATCCTTTCCGATTATCCGCTCTGGAAGATCTTCGTAGGGTTGGTGCCGGGAGCGCTCGCGGAGACCAGCGCCCTGCTCTGCTTGGTGGCGCTTGTTTACCTTCTTGTCAGAAAAGTCATCAACTGGCGCATACCCGTGATATATATCGCGACCGTGTTCGTATTGACCTACGTCATCGGCGCCTTCAACGGGTACGCGGCCGACATCAAATATTCGCTCACTTATATCTTCAGCGGCGCGTTGTTCTTCGGTGCCGTCTTTATGGCGACCGAGCCGGTCACAAGCCCCCGTTCACCGAACGGAAAGGTCATTTACGCCCTCTTCCTTGGCGTCTTGACCGTGCTGTTCCGTTACCGCTCGAGCATGCCGGAAGGGGTCGCGACCTCGATCCTTCTAATGAACTGCTTCACGGTCATCGTTGACCGGCTGGCAGCCGGACTTAGGGTAGCGGCGAACAAGAAGAAGGTAATCGTCACCTACGCGGTCGTCGGTCTGCTCGTCCTGGGCATCGGCGCCTACGGAGTCAGCGCCGCGGTGCCGAAAGAAGTAATGGAAGAAGTGACCTATAAGGAACAGGTCCAGGATCTCGACACCTTCGATTTCCAATACACCTTCACCGTCGGCGAAAAGGATGTCACCGTCATTACCGGACAGGATTATCAAATCAAAAGCGTGAGCGACGCAACCTATGATACCGACAAATACCGGGAGAAATTTGCGGAACTGATCGGCAAGCACAAATTTTCCGGTTACATCGCCAGTAAGACGGTCGAAGGCGCCGACACGATCCTCGTCGTGAAAACGAAACGGTCGGCCGGACGCGAATACGTCACGAGCACGATCACTTTCACGGCCGGACAAATCACCGCCTTCACGGCTGATACCGCCGGCGAGGATTACAACGATTCCTATAACGAAGGATGGCAGGAAGCGAACGGTCATCCCAAGGATATCATTCCCGGCCGGATCATCGCGAACCAGGACGACCTCGATGCCGTCCAGCCTGTGACCGGCGCCACGGATACCTCGAATATCCTGATTCAGGCGGCGCGCCTTGCCATCGCTTATATGGAGGCTCAAGATGAATAAGTCGATATTCAAATACGCGCTCTTGCTGGTCGCGATCTGCGCGATTTCCGGCCTGTTGCTCGCGGGCGTGAACATGATCACCGCCCCAATCATCGGCAGCCGGAACCAGATCAACGAGAAACTGGAACAATACTACCCTTATGCTTATTATAAACAGGCTGACGACGGCAGTAACGAAGTCGCCGAAAACGCCATCCAGGCTTACTATTATGCCTTTGACGAGAACAAGAACCTCGCGGCCGTGATTTATCAGACGAGTTTCCTGGGATTCAAGAGCCAGATCGTCGCCCTGATCTCAATCAAGGTCGACGGGACGGTCGAAAACGCGAAAATGATCGGCGGAAAAGATGACTACAGCCTCAGCGATCACGATTTCGAGATCGCCGGAGAATCCGTCGACAGTTATGACTACACGCCGAAATCCGGCGCCACAAAAACCTCAGGCGGCGTCGGCGCCGGCATCGACGCGGCGATCAACCACTTCAAGTCGATCAAGGATAGTCTGGGAGGTGTAAGTTATGAAGGATAACAGCAAGCTTTTGAACTTCACGAAGGGCTTGTGGAAGGAAAACCCGATCCTCGTGACGATGCTCGGACTGTGTCCGACGCTTGCGATCACCTATAAGGTGGAAAACGCGCTCGGGATGGGGCTTGCCGTGCTGTTCGTGCTTGTGATGTCGAACCTGATCATCTCCCTGATCCGGCACATCGTCCCCGACGAGATCCGCATCCCTATCTTCATCGTTGTGATCGCGACGTTCGTCAGTATCGTCGAGATGGTGATGGAGGCGTTCGTTCCCGATTTGTTTGAGCGGATGTCACTGTTCATCTCGCTGATCGTCGTGAACTGCATCATCCTTGGCCGCGCCGAGGCGTTCGCTTCGAAGCACAATTGGCTCGACTCGATCCTTGACGCCCTTGGAATGGCATTAGGGTTCACGCTCGTATTGATCGTCATCTCCCTGATTCGCGAAGTTCTCGGGACCGGGTCGATCACGATCTGGGGTAACCTTGCCATCAACTTCAACAAGAACAACTCTCCGTTCTTCTCGAACTTCTTTGTTTCCCCGCCGGCGGCCTTCATCATCCTTGGATTGATCCTCGCCGGAAGTAAGGCAATCAATGCGGCGAAAGCTGCGAGAGAGGTGAAAAGCAAATGACGTTTGGCGGACTGATCGTCCTCGCGTTTAACGCGATTCTCATTCAAAACGTGATCCTCAACCAGTTCCTCGGTACCTGCCCGTTCCTCGGAGTTTCCGGGAAACGCCAATCTGCCGTCGGAATGGGATTTGCGGTCATCGTCGTCATCACCCTTTCGAGCCTTGTTTCGTGGGGACTGTATTACGCGATCCTCAAACCGCTCGGCATGACTTACATGAGCACGCTCGTCTACATCCTCGTCATCGCCGCGCTCGTGCAGATCATCGAGATGTTTTTGAAAAAGGTGATCCCTTCCCTGTACCGCGCCCTTGGCATTTACTTGCCGCTGATCACCACTAACTGCGCGGTCCTGGGTACGGCTAAAACCGTCATCGCCCGGAAGTTCAACTTCCTCGAGACGCTCGTTTACTCGTTCTCGATCGCGGTAGGCTTTCTCTTCGTCATCTACATCTTTTCGACCCTGAGAAGCAAGATCGCCCGCGGCGATATCCCGAAGGCGTTCCAGGGCATCCCGATCGCCTTGATAACTGCCGGCATCCTGGCGATGATCTTCGCGAAGTTCGGGCAACTGATCATATAGGAGGCGAAACCTATGAAAGACATCTTTATGAACATAATCGTGCCGATGCTCGTGTTTGCCGCGATCGGCGGCCTGTTTGGAGCGCTGCTTGGCTGGCTTTCGAAGGTGTTCGCCGTTCAGATCGACGAGCGCATCGAGAAAGTGACGGAGATGCTTCCCGGATACAACTGCGGCGCCTGCGGTTATCCCGGCTGCTCGGGTTTGGCGGAAAAGATCGTTTCCGGCGAAGCCGATGTGATACTGTGCAAACCCGGCAAACAGGAAATGCGCGATAAAATCCGCGCATACCTGAATAAAGCGGAGAAAAATGCGCAAAATAAGGTTGAAAGTAAACATTTACATTCATAATCATATAAAAAATCCGTTGTAATCATTCACATGATATGGTATAATTAGCTGGTCTTAAAATCTAAGAATAATAACAGGAGGAATAAGACAAATGCAAATTTTCAAGAAGATTTTCGTTGTATTCGTTCTTGGTCTGATGTCCATGGTATTCCTGACCGCCTGCGATGGAAAAATGCAGGACGGCGTTTACCGGGCATTCAAGGAAAGCCTTAACTATGGCGCTCCGCAGGTCACAATCGTGACCGTCACCGTCGAAGACGGAAAGATCGTCGATTATGATATCGACCAGATCCAATCCCATGCCGACGAAACGCAGCGCTCCGGCTATTCGTTCAACGCCGAATCGAAGAAAGAATTGGGCTATCGTTATGCGATGCACTTCCCCGATTCCGGAATTACCGGCGATATCAATGATGAAGCCGTATTGAACCAGTACAAAGAATGGCTTGAAGAAAACGACAAGCTTGAATGGTTCGAACAGGCCGAATTGATCGAGAAATACTGGCTGGAAAAAGGCATCAAGAATCCCGACGCCGACGGCAAGTTCCCCTACATCACCGGCGTATCTATCATCGATAACGAATATGTCGCGGTTGCCAAGCAGGCCGTCAAGAACGCGAAGAAAGGCGTCACTCAGGTTGTCACCACCAATGGTTCCGACTTGGTTTGGGCCACCGTCAAAATCGACAAGGAAGGCAAACTGAGCGAAATCAAGATCGACACTCGTCAGGGCTCGAAGGGCACGGATGGCAAGTTCGTTTGGAACGAGAAGACGAAGCAGGAACTGCAATACCTCTATGGCATGCATTTCCGCGATTCCGGCATCCAGGGCGAACTTTCTGACGCCGAAGTCCTTGAGGAATACAAGGAATGGCTTGAAGAAAACGATAAGCTCGAATGGTTCCAGCAGGTCGATGCGTTAGCGGCGTACGTCCTTGAAAATGGTTTGACCGGCTTCACTTTGGAAGATGGAAAGATCAAACAGGATAACAACACCCCCAACGCGCTTGCCGGCATCACTGTTACCGCTTCTCATTACTATGAGGCGATCGAGCAGGCTCTTGAAGATCTCGGCCTTAAGTAAGATCGATCGGATAACCGAAAATAACGAAAACGATGAAAGCAATTTATCGCCGATAAATTGCTTTTTCGTTTTCCCGCATATGCCCGCCCTCCTGATGTCATAATAGTAAGTGGTGATGACATAATGAAGAAGAAGCATTTTCTCAAAGAAGTGGTGGCGCTGGGCGCGACACTCTTCGTGCTGGCATCGCTTGCCCGTCAGGGCAACCGTCTGATCGATACCGCCTTCAATCGCGTCGCTTTTCCCGCGAACGGCAGTATTTTCGAAAGTTTCAAGGCATATTTCACGGCGGTAACAGCGCTCGTGCTCATCGAGTACGTCGTGGCCTTTGAGTATCCGAACAATTACCTCCTTTCGCGCGTCGTTTCATCGCTTGTCATGATGGCGATCACGGCGTTTATCTTCGCCCTTTATTATCTGATCGGATACCGGACCTTTACCGCGGTTTTCTGGCACGCTGTCTGCCTTGTTTCCATAATCGGCGGCCAATATGTGGCATACCGTATCCAGCGGCGGAAAGAATTACGCTTCAGCCTCCATCTCGGCCTCGCCCAATACCTTGTAACGGCGAGCCTCATCATCGTCTTCACGCAACTTTCCCCCTCCGGATTCCTGTTTACTTGGTTCCGCTGACCCCGCCCGCAAATTATGAAAATACTTTACAAGGAAAGAAAAATTGTGATATAATATTATGAAACGGATTCTGTAAGGAGTGTTAGATTGTGGAAGAAATGAACATGGAAAAACTCGTCGCCTATTTAAAAAACTATGGTTTCGTATTCCAGGGTAGCGAGATCTACGGCGGTCTCGCCAACGCCTGGGATTACGGACCGTTGGGCGTCGAGCTGAAAAACAATCTCAAGCGTTACTGGTGGAAAAAGTTCGTCCACGAGTCGCCTTATAATATCGGGCTGGACAGCGCGATTTTAATGAACCCGAAAGTCTGGGTCGCGAGCGGGCACGTGGCCGGTTTTTCCGACCCGCTGGTCGATTGCCGGAAATGCGGCGTCCGTTACCGAGCCGACAGTTTGATCGAA
>JAKOPX010000151.1 GCA_029778665.1 Bacillota bacterium
AGGGAAGTCGTCGGAGATCTTTCAAAGCCGGATACTGCGGTAATATTCACGTTGCCTGTCCTGAGCACAGAAGGGGTTGAATTCTGAAGATGCAGCTAAATACACTTTTTTACCTGGCACTGATCCTTTTTTCAGGGCTGGTGTTCGGTCGTGCCGTAAAACTGGCGAAGCTTCCAAATGTCACGGGATACCTGGTAGCCGGATTGCTGATCGGTCCGTTCGTGCTCAGGCTCGTACCGGCGGATACTGTCAAAGGACTTGAAGTGGTTTCCGAGATGGCACTTGCATTCATTGCATTTTCCATAGGCTCGGAATTCAAGCTTACATATCTGAAAAAAGTCGGACCCATGCCTGTCGTGATTGCCGTATTCGAGGGACTGACTGCCTCTGTTGCGGTTGCGCTGGCCCTTGTAATGTTCGGCTTCGATACCGAACTCGCGCTGCTGCTCGGCGCCATTGCATCTGCTACTGCACCGGCGGCGACCATCATGGTCGTTAAGCAATACAGGGCAAAGGGGCCTGTCACTGAGACACTGCTCAGCGTTGTTGCGATCGATGACGCTGTTGCGCTCATAGCCTTCGGGTTCGCTGTGGCCATCGTGAACATGATGCAAAACCCGGGAGAGACTTCCCTGATCCTGGCGATCCTCAAACCGGTCGGCGAGATCCTCGGTTCTCTGCTCCTGGGATTTTTACTCGGGCTCATGTTCAAGATCCCCCTGCGATACTTCAAAAAAGACTCGAATCGCCTTATTATCACTTGCGCTTTTATATTCCTCGGCAGTTCGCTTGCATCGATGCTGGGACTGTCTCCGCTGCTCCTGTGCATGGCAATGAGTGCAACGCTTGTGAACGTGAGCAGTGATGCCAACTCGATACTGAAACTGGCAGACACAGTGACACCTCCAATATTCCTCATGTTTTTTGTAGTTTCGGGTATGGAGCTTGACATCACTGTCCTGCCGCAGGTAGGACTTATCGGGATAATTTATATTATTTTCCGTGTTGTCGGGAAAATTGCAGGTGCATCCCTTGGCGCAGCCATAATGAAAGCTCCCGAAGCAGTCAGAAAGTACATAGGTTTCTCACTTGTCCCACAGGCCGGGGTGGCGATAGGTCTTTCATTGCTGGCTGCGCAGCTTGTGCCGGACTACGCCCGGATCATACGGGCGGTGATACTGAGCGCGACATTGATATATGAACTGACAGGCCCTGCTATAACAAAGGCGTCCCTGGACAGGGCAGGGGAACTGAATGCCTGACCCGTTATCCTTGTGTGGACGTATGTTGCTGATATAATGATATATATAATGAAAACCGATATGATTATCCCGCTTTGGGCAAACAGGAGGACGCGTTTTGAAAACAAAAAGATTTTATATCTCCATAAACAAGTACTTACTCGATCTGGCCATTCTTCTGGCGCTGTCTGCAGGGTTGTCGCTGATCGGCATAGTGCTGTCGGACGTTGCTGATATGACCAACATCAGAAGATATACACAGCAGCCTCTGCTTTATCTGCTCAACCTTTTGCCGGTTTTGCTGCTGCTCGGCGTCCTGTTCCACGTCTTTTCCAGGCACTGGCTCGCATTCGGGATCGGAGGGGGAATATACATCCTCATGCACATAGTGAACCGTTTCATGATGCAGCTGAGGCAGGAACCCTTCATCCTGCAGGACATCCTTCTGAGAGCGGAAGCGACAGATGTTATCAAGATATCGGAACTGCCCTTCAGCCCGATAATTTACGCGAGCGTTGCGGTTTGGCTCATAGTGACGCTGCTTCTGTTCTTTTTCGTTAAGTCGGGAAGATACAGATGGACGGTGAGGGCAGCCGGTGCGGTAATATGTGCAGCCGTGTTCACTGCTGCTTTCCTGACGGTCTACAAAAGTTCCGAACTGTATGACAGTTTCAGGCTGACGTCAGGCTCCAGGTATTCCCGTGTGAATCTTTATAAAAACATGGGGTTCACTTATTCATTCACATACCGTGCGGCCACCTTCAAATCGATCAGGCAGAAGGGCTACAGCAAGGAGGAGGCAGAGAGGATCCTGACGCAGTACGGCGAGCCCGGCGGAGACAGGATCAAGGGCAGATTGCCGCATATCATAGCCGTTATGGGCGAAGCCTTCTATGATGTGGACCGCATACCCGGCATCAGGTTCGCTGAGGGGTATGATCCGCTGGAGAACTTCAAAAGGATAAAAAAGCAGGCTTATTCAGGCAGGATCATTACGACGGTATTCGGAGGAGGTACCTCGAACACCGAGTTTTCGTTCCTTACAGGGCATTCGCTGGCAATAATGCCCCAGATGGCAAGCCCATATTCTTTCTATATAAGGCACAATACGCATTCTATTGCCAGGGTGCTTAAAGGGAAGGGATACGCCACCATTGCGTTCCATCCCGGAGACGACTGGTTTTACAACAGGGTGAATGTCTACCGGTTCTTCGGGTTTGACAGGCAGTTTTTCAAAAAGGACATGGATCTGGAAAATGTCGAGATAGTAGGCGGTAAGTTCGTTTCTGACAAGGATGCCGCCCGGTTCGCTCTCGACAGGTTCAGGGAACAGCTGGAGGAAACGCCTGACAAGCCTGTTTTTGAATTTATAGTCAATATTGAAAACCACGGGCCTTACCCCAAAGATGACCTGGGTCATCCAAGGATACTCGAACCCGTGGAAGGTATGGATGAGGCTGCCTACAACATCGTCAACAACTACCTTTACGGCGTGATGCGCTGCGACAGGGCTCTGGGATATTTCGTTGACACGATCCTTGAAATGGACGAGCCCATCGTATTTCTGTATTTTTCAGATCACCTGCCCTATCTGGGAGAGGACTACCTCGGCTACAGGGCGCTTGGATACAACATTAGCCAGGAAGGAACGCTGGAGGAGTACCTGAACCACTACGGGACGCCGTACTTTATCCTGTGCAATGATGCGGCAGAGGCGCTTCTGAGCGAATCGGGCATTACGGTGCCCAGGGGCGAAGCACCTGTGATCAGCTCCAATTACCTTGGCGCTGAACTGCTGAAATACGTCGGCTTGAGCGGCGGCAACTATTTCAACTATATCTCCGGATTGCAGAAGCAGATTCCTGTGATAACAGGCCGCTTCATAAACGAGAACGGTACATATACTGAAACACCGTCGGAA
>JAKOPX010000021.1 GCA_029778665.1 Bacillota bacterium
GAAGAGGACGGCAACACCAACTGCCATTGCCAGCAAGCTTTGTACCAGTATTAGCAAAAAAATCAGCACTTTACTACCGGTTTTCTTCACAGGTAACAACTCCGCAAGTTTTTCTTTTGTTATCTATCAAAAAAGTATAAAGCACTTAGTACTTTATACTTTTCAGTCCGCTCACGCCCTGTTGTTCATCACCAGTTCCACGAGTCTGCCCTTTTTCTTGGCTTCATCGATCACTGCGTCATCTATCTGCATTCCTTCATAAATGATCACATTGCCTTCGCTGTCCGTTATGGTCTTTGTCGCGTATCTTCCTTTAAGGTACTGCCTCTGCCTCTGCTCGAACAGGACAGAAGCATTGTCCTTCTCTTCTTCGTCGGTATGATCATCAGCTTCCGTTGCCACAGCTGCTTCCGGCAACGTTTCCCCACCGGAAAGCGCCTCTGTTTCGCCTGCAACGGCTGCCATCTCATCAAGCACGCCTGCAAGATCATCTGCCACCGGTCCGCCAAACAGGTCCTGCTTTATCTCAGGCTCAACATTCAGCGCGCCCTGCAGGCCCATTATATCATAAATATTTTTTTTTTCAGAATCAAAGGACCCCAGGTCACTGTCAAGCTGTGACGGTGTGTCGAGAAGCCTGGATTCCACGTCTTCCGTCACTACCGTGAGATTCTTTCCGAATGTTATCACGGAATCCCTGGGTATGAGACGTATCTGTTTCTGTGTTATATCTGCTATGAATTCAAGGCCTGTTATCTTGCATCCGTCGTTTTCATCCACATATATGTCGCCGATCTCGCCTATGAGCCTGCCCTTTTTGGTGAGCACCTTTGTTCCCTTTACCTTTATGTCTTTCTGCAGGAGCTGGATCGCTGAAGGTATCTTGCTGATATCAGATATGACATCCTCATTCTCTATAGTCAAGGCATATTCGCCAATGCCCAGTATATCTTCCGTAGCTATCACTCTGGCACTGAATATCTGTATCCCGCTGTCGACGACTATATAGTCAATGGCTCCCTTCTCAGCATTTATGATGATGCTTTTGACCTTTCCGACCTCCATGCCGTCGGATATGCTGATGATAGGCAATCCAAGTATTTTTTGAGTTTTCTTCATTTAAAGATACCCTCCTTAATATTGTAACAGGCCATATCGCCTGTCAGACCCCTGCATCAGTCAGATTCCTGATGATCTCATCCCTGAGACGGACATCCATCGTGTCGCCGTAAGCCTCGTAATAGCCATTGAGTATTTCCAGTGCCAGGTCCTGCTGACCGAGTGATTTATACATGACGCATATGTCAAGTATTATCCAGAAGGTAAGTTCTCTCTGAGGCTTTTTGTCAAGGGCGTACATAAAATAAAGTATCGCCCCTTCGAAATCACCGGTTTGCTTGAGCCGGAAAGCCTCATCTATGCACTCCTCTATAGTCATAGCTTCGCTATCGTAAACTTTATTTTCTATACCCATTTTATCAATATTTTCTGCACTGTCAACAGATTTTTCTGCGTTCCACGCGGCTGCACCGGTTATTTCGACGGCTTCTTCCTGCATACCTGTATTTTCATCATCATGTGCGACATAATTCAGGTATATCTGCTCCAGGTAATTGTCTCCGGCATATGCAGGTTTTTGCGATCCCCCTTCCCGGATTTCACGGACTTCCGGTTCCTGTACGGTTTCAGGCACGGGCAGCGGTCCCTCATCCGAAGCGGAAGCTGCACTTTGATCCGTCATACCTGCATCCGGCTGCCCTTCGGGAGCATATGACACATCCGGTCCGGATGCCGTCTGTTCCCGGATTTCTGTATCTGTCTCCGCAATCGAAGTGCCTGTCATTATTTCTGCCTGTCCTGCCGCGGCTTCCGACTGCGCTTTCCTTGTCTCATCTGCACTGCCGCTGAAGTAAAGCGCACCTACCTGTTCCAACAAGGTCTTCCCGCTCGTGCCTTCGTCGGATTTCGATTCCCCTGCTTCCGTTTCTGAAGTTTTCCTGTTGTTACTCCGCGGCTTTATTTGGGGAACGATTACCGAGATCAGGATGCTCATTATCAGAACTATGACCACATATGCGATAAATGTAGCTATCGTTATCATTATGATATCTGTCAGGCCGGCTTTGTCCGCTTCACCGCCAATAAGAGCGCTGTATATGGCCGGCATGATCAATGCAGTTATCAGAGAGGCAAGGGTGATGGAGGCGACAGTCCTGAAATTCAGTACCTCCAGACGATGGAATACTATCAGCATTATGATGCCGCTGACCGCCACCGCACATATGACAGCATTCATGTAATCAGTCATTGATATCCTCCTGGTTGCGGTCTAAATACCTTTATACGCAGATAACATTCCTTTCATAATTCGATATTAAATACCAGAATTCCTTCATCTCCTACATATTTTTTAACTGCATTCCGGCAAAAAAGGACGCTTCTGCACTGGCAGAAACGTCCTCATCAAATCGCGTCTGATCACATCCGGTGCGCACTGCTCCGTTCATCCGAGACGTTGCCTTCCCGGGCGAGCAAAACCGTTTTCTGGTCATTGTCGCCGTTTTCGACATCCCTGTGGGCCGTTCCGGCGGTGAGCGCCGTATTCAGGACCGTATCCATCTCCTCCACGAGTACGAATTTCAGCCTGGACCGCACATTCTCAGGTATGTCGTCGATATCCTTCCTGTTTTCCACAGGCAGTATCACGGTGTCGATACCTGCCCTGTGGGCTGCAAGCACTTTTTCCTTGACACCGCCTATCGGCAGTACGCGTCCCCTGAGCGTTATCTCACCAGTCATCGCCACGTTCCTTTTCACAGCCCTTCCGGTAAGAGCAGACACCATCGCCGTTGCCAGAGTGATCCCGGCAGACGGCCCGTCCTTCGGCGTGGCGCCTTCAGGTACATGGATGTGTATATCATATTTCTTGTAAAACTCCCTGTCTATGCCAAGCAGTTCTGCCCTGGAGCGTATAAAGCTCACCGCCGCCATTGCGGATTCCTTCATCACGTCGCCCAGTTGCCCTGTAAGTTCCAGCTTGCCGCTTCCGTCCATGATCGTGACCTCTATCGCCAGGGTGTCGCCGCCGACAGGCGTCCATGCGAGTCCGGTGGCAAGGCCGACCTCATCTTTTTCATTGGCCTTGTCATACCTGTACTTCCGGGTCCCTAGATACTTCTCGATATTTGACTGAGTGACCGTCACGGATTTCCTGCTTCCTGAAACGAGCAGCCTGGCAGCTTTCCTGCAGACGTTGGCTATCTCCCTCTCGAGGTTCCTGACGCCGGCTTCCCTGGTGTAGTAGTTTATGATGCACCTGATGGCATCCTCGGTGAACCTCAGGTTTTTCTTCTGAAGTCCGTGGGCCTTCATCTGCTTGTCCACCAGGTACCTCCGGGCTATCTGGACCTTCTCTTCCTCGGTATATCCTGATATCGTTATCACTTCCATCCTGTCCAGCAGCGGACGCGGTATTGTGTCAAGCGAGTTGGCCGTGGTTATGAACATCACGTCGGACAGGTCCACGGGCAATTCCAGGTAGTGGTCCCTGAAAGCGTAGTTCTGCTCGCTGTCAAGCACCTCCAGCATCGCCGAAGCCGGGTCCCCCCTGAAATCACTGCTCATCTTGTCGATCTCGTCGAGCAGTATCAGCGGATTGAAAGATCCTGCCTGTTTCAGCGCGCTTATAATCCTGCCGGGCATCGCGCCGACATAAGTCCTTCTGTGGCCCCTTATTTCAGCCTCATCCCTCACGCCGCCAAGAGACATCCTGACATAATTCCTGTTGAGCGCCCGGGCTATCGATTTGGCTATCGATGTCTTTCCGACACCGGGCGGGCCCACAAGGCACAGTATCGGGCCTTTCAGGTTGTTTGTCAGTTTCAGCACGGAAAGGTACTCCAGTATCCTTTCCTTGACCTTCTCAAGCCCGTAGTGGTCTTCCTCGAGTATATCCTGGGCTTTCTTCAGGTCGATCATGACTTCCGTTTTCTTTCCCCACGGCAGATCGAAAATCCAGTCCAGGTAGGTCCTGATGACCGAACTTTCGGCGGAACCTGCCTGCATTTTCTGCAGACGGTCAAGTTCCTTCCGGACTTTCTTGTCAACCTCTTCAGGAAGCTTCATCATCTCGAGCTTCTTCCTGTATTCCTCTACCTCGCCGGCAATACCGTCCTTGTCTCCCAGTTCGGACTGTATCGCCTTGATCTGTTCCCTGAGGTAATACTCGCGCTGCATCTTGTCTATCTGCTTGCGGACGCGGATACTGATATCCTTTTCGACCTCAAGTATCTCTATCTCGCTCATCAGCAGTTCCAGCAGCTTTTCCATCCTTTTTTCCGGGTCGAATTCATTCAGTATTACCTGTTTCTGTTCGATCCGGAGGTGCATGTGCGAGGCTATGACGTCCGAAAGCTGCCCGATCTCATCGATGGCCGACACGGATGCGACGGTTTCGGGAGTGATTTTCCCGCTCAGCTTCGCATATTCCTCAAAAGTACTGAGGACCTTCCGCTTCAGCGCTTCATCCACGATGTTCTTTTTCCTTTTTGCCGGAAGGATCCTTTCCGCGACCTCAGCTATGAAGAATGGCTCGGTCTGGATGTATTTTCTGACCTCAGCCCTGTTCAGCCCTTCAACCAGCACCCTGATGGTGTTGCCGGGAAGCCTCAGGAGCTGTTTTACCCTAGAAATAGTTCCTACATTATATATATCATCCACATCGGGCGAATCATTCTTTGCATCCTTCTGGGTCGTCAGTAATATCAGCTGATTGTTCATCATGGCCTCGTCCAGGGCATTGATGGACTTTTCCCTTCCGACGTCAAAGGTCAGGATCATGTGAGGAAACACTGTCAGCCCTCGGAGCGGCAGCATCGGCAGGATCCTCTTTTTTATCATCTTTCCTGATCCAGGCATTTGACCATCCCCTTACTAAATAAAACAATTTGCAATGGTCTTTATTATATCCTGTACAAGCAGCATTTTCAATTGTTTTATCTGGTATGGCAGTCAAACTTAACAAGACAAATGTATCCGGTCCGGCAGCATACCAGAGGCCTGCCGGCACAACCATCAAACGGTCTTTTCACTTTTTGTCCCGGATGCTTTGCGAAATGCATTCAGCAGTTTTCCCGCTTTCAGACGGATTTGCCCCTTATCTCCTCATATGCCTTTGCATAATGCAGTTCAGCCTTTGCCAGCGTTTCCTGGTCCGGTACCATCCCGCCATAGCGCACCTGGTCATATATCGCGATAAACGGATGCAGTCCGCCGGTTCCACCTGCTTTTGCAAGGATCTCACCCGTGGTGTCGCTCGGTAGCGGCATGACGCCGCGCAGGGGCAACGTGTCAAGGATCAGCCCGTACATGTACCTTATCCTCTCGGCAGGATCCTTTATCTTCCTGAGATGCCTGACCGTCCTCCGCTTCCTCTTCCGGAACCTTCGGCCGCCTTTATCCTCCCGTTCGGGAAGAACTATCTCGGACGTATCGATGTAATCGGATTCTTCATCATCCGCCGGTTCTGTTTTAATGCTGAACAGTTTCCGGAACAATCCGGCAAGTGTAGAGGCAATCGCCGGCATTTTCAGGATGAACAGGACAACCAGCTTATATGCCAGGTAGAGTACAATGAAGTATTGCACTACATTGATAACAAGGTTCAGGTACGGCGAAGGCGGCGGCACCTGCTCCATCCCGGACTCCATCAGGTCTTCCGTTATTTCGGTGATTTCAGGCTCCGCTGCATCCGGCCCGATCTGTTCTATGAATCGCAAAATGGCCTGAAAAACGATTCGTACAAGCTTCCCGACCAGTGAAAGCAGTCTTTCAGCCACTGTTTTGAAATTCGACAACAGCAATACCAAAAGGAAGACAAATGTTGCCAAAACAGTGTTGACACGCCTGAGGTTTTTCGGGAGGAGCGATTTTTCCACGAATTTTTTGTTATAGAGGTTTTCATCGATGTCATGCTGGTTCCTGACGATCAGGTATGCAAAGATCAGAAAGTACAGCGCCCCGAATAACCATGGGCGGAGATATGAAACGACGTCCGTCATATAATGCAGTTCGAGGCACGCCACGAGGATGATAAGCCCGACGCAGAAACCGACGCCGCCTAATATCCTGGCAGGCGCCTTCCGTGCGAGCTTCAGTGAAACGATATACCCAAAGCATACCGCCGCAGACTCGAACAACGGCCTTAATCCGCCGGCACTTCCGGATATGATGAACGTCAGTACCGCAGGCACGGCAATTACGAGCCATGAAGACAGTGAAGCTATTACGCGGTCCATCTGCCTGATACGCAGTACATATGCAATGAACCTGAATGTCTTCGTACCCGACAGATTCACCGCAAAGCCCGGTGGGCTGCCTGCCAGCAGGCTCGAGGATAAACAGGCGGTTATGGATCCGCATGCATATATGAGGGCAGACACGATGCCGCCGTCGTCAAGGTACAGGATCGTCCTTATCGTGGCGACAAGGGCATAAATATACATATTGACAGCAAGCAGGGACAACATGCTCAGCAACGTCGTCCTGACGTTCTTCCCCGCTTTTCGTCCGGGCCTGTCAGCAGTCTTCTCTTCACTTTTCCCTCCGGACCTGACTTCTCCGGCTTCGCTCATTCGCCATGCCATATCGTCAGTTTCGACCACCTTCGTATCCTGTTTCCAACCGTGACTTTCCGATACCATGCGGCAGTGCAATCCCTGCTTTACAGGGCATCGCTATGCCAGTTTCCCGGCCTCTTTCCGTATGCCGTCGGACAATACGTAAATATCAGCATGCCTGGGCTCAGAATCCTTTTCATATACTGTGTCGAGCAGGATTATGCTTACATTGTTGCCCCCGGAAGCGATCCGGTCGGCCAGCCGGCCTATCTCCATGGTGAGATAGGCAGTGATGATGACGACCTCGGAATTGTATATATCCGGCCAGATATCCTCCAGGAGTACCCTGAAGTCTTTCACGGTTTTCATCCGAAGCCCTGCAAGGATCCTGAGGATCGAGGCGATGTGGTCCCTGTCCGCGGCTTCACTTGTAACTATCGGCTGCCTTGCATCAGGCTCGGTACAACCGTTGGTTATAAACCTGGCGGGCGTACCTTCTCTCAGTGCCCGGTCGAATAATGTGGCGGCAACCTTGATGCCAAGCTCCGCCATTGCTTTGTCCGTCGTGTCAAAAAGCTCGTAATAATTGGATTGCATGTTCAGTATCACAGTAAGGTTCTGCTGTGAAGTATATTCGTTTTTTCTGACCATCAGCCTGCCGCTTTTTGCAGAAGCCGGCCAGTGCATGCGGTTGAACGGGTCGCCGGGGGCATAGTCTCTCACGCCCGCTACAAGGAACGGATCATCAATGATCCACCTGTTCACGACTCTGTCGCTCTGCTGAAGGCTTACCGGGACAAACAGTTCCTCCAGGTCTATGATCTGCGGGTAGACTGTAAGAGTAGCATTTACAGGCACTGCTGCGGAAACGTTGCTGAAATTCAGAAGATCGCCGCTGACCAGCGTCACGTTTTCAGTCCGGAAGATACCTCTTTTAAGACATTTGAGCTTCCATTTTCGCGTTATTTTCTGGTAGCTTCCCAGGACAAAACTGCTGGTGACATGCCTGTTTTCCTGTGCGACCACGGAACAGGTGCCCGCAAATTCCAGCCATCTTGACGTGTGGATGTCCACCCTCAGCCATGGTACGGGCAGCAGTTTCCCGTTATAGACTGTCTCCACCAGCATTATGGTATCGCCTTCGTGTGCTTCGGGCACGCTGAACTCGCATGTATATTTCAGCCTGCTGAACGCATACCTGCACAGTATGTACATCTGGAGCCACAGCACAAGGGCAAGGATCAGCAACAGGGCTAATACATCCATCAGATTTCCTCCGTGGGCGCAGGGACTCTGTTCAGGATATCTCGGACAGTTTCCTCCGCATTTTCAGTACCGCTGAAAACAGCATGACCTTTCAGTATAATGCGGTGGGCCAGCACAGGCACTGCCATCTTCTTGATATCGTCAGGCGTAACGAAATCGCGTCCTTCCATCACTGCTTTGACCTGCGCCGCCTTCATCAGCGCTATGCTGCCCCTTGGGCTCACTCCAAGGATGATCCTCTCGTCATGCCTCGTTGCTTCGATTATATCTATAATATATCTTGCTGATGCTTCGGAAACCTTTACCGATGTCACAGCTTTCTGCGCCTGTATGACCGAGTCCGCGGATGCAACGGTGTCCAGTTCCGCCAGCGGATCTCTTTCCCTGAAGCGCATAAGTATCTCAATGCCTTCGTCCGGATCAGGATATCCCATCCTGAGGCGCATGAAAAACCTGTCTAGCTGCGCTTCGGGCAGCGGGAAGGTACCCCTTGTCTCAACCGGGTTCTGTGTCGCTATGACAAAAAACAGGCTGTGTAGTTTCCTTGTTTCGCCGTCAACAGTGACCTGCCTTTCCTCCATGCATTCGAGCAGGCTCGACTGTGTCCTGGGCGTAGCCCGGTTGATCTCATCGGCAAGCACGATGTTCGTGAACAAAGGACCAGGCCTGAATATGAACTCTCCGCTTTTCTGGTCGGAATAGTTGATACCGGTAAGATCAGACGGAAGCAGGTCGGGGGTGAACTGTATCCTTTTGTAGCTGCATTCGAGGGATCTTGCCAGGCATTTTGCCAGCATCGTTTTCCCAACGCCCGGAACATCCTCCAGCAGAACATGCCCGCTGCAGAGCAGTGATATGAGCACAAGGTCCACCGTATCCCCTGTACCTACCAGTACTTTTGATATATTGTCTTTCACGGCAGCAGCAAGTTTTCTCACATCGTTAAGTTCCATTTCATGACCTCCAGACAAGTTTTAGTTCCCCCGGATGTCAATACCGGTCTCCACATTTCGGCGGGCCTGCTCCCACCTGCGCAGGGCCTCCATGTCAGCACGAAACTGCGGTAAACTGAGCACTATCGATATGACCAGTATGATCAACACTACGATGATCTCCCGTATAGCAGCTGGCTCAAGATTCCTCAACCTGTGTTTCAAGTGCCTGAACAAGACAGCAGGATCCCTCCGGAAAAAAGGTAACAATTAAGTCGGGGACATACCTCAGCCCGGATCGCTTACCTTCATCAGAGGTGTGTCCCCCTTTCCTATTTATGTTACCATCCAACAGGTGTTAACACAAGAGGACAATTCCCGGAAAACAGGGGAGGTATATTTCATTTAAAACAACTGACTTACGTATGAAAACTTGTAAAGGGAATCCTGGAACACAGTGATAAAACGAACGATAAGCAAAAAACTTCATTGTCAGCCCACAAAAAATGTGACGGCTGCAGATACTTCGTCCGGACAGACAAATCCAGCACGCCCTGGCTCTGGCAAGTGTTGATGATTATATGTTTTGTCCGCTGCAATACGGTTTTTTATACAGCTGGATCACAATCAATGACGACATCGTTGACAATATAATTGAACTGTTTGAATTTATTGATGAGATTTTTCGCGAACAATGCGCGTGATCGTTCAACATCCGGTAAAAAGATAAGTCTGAGTGTCCCCCTAGCTTAAAAATAAAAAGGGACACTTACGTGTCCCTTCTGTCTCACTGAACGATAGGGGACATTCCTCAGCCAAAGAGAAATGCTTTCTTCAGAGGAGTGTCCCCCGGGATTTCGAGTGTCGCTTCACGCCATTACTCGATGATAGCGGTAATGGTGCCGGAACCAACGGTTCTGCCGCCTTCACGGATAGCGAACCTGAGTCCTTCTTCCAGAGCTATCGGAGTGATCAGCTTGACGGTGATCTCGACATGGTCGCCAGGCATGCACATCTCGACGCCTTCCGGAAGCTCA
>JAKOPX010000152.1 GCA_029778665.1 Bacillota bacterium
AATGAATTGACGGATATCCTGATCGCGCCTTGCCCATTCATCTTCACGCGAAGTATCGACTGCCGCTGCGGGTTTCTTTTTCTCCTCTTCATCCTCCGCTATCAGCTGTCTATATAAACTTGTCGTCGTCTGCTTCCCTGATCCGCCCCTCGTTACGCTCGATCCCGATGATTTACCCGTTATCTGCCTGTACAGCGACATGCTATCACCCCTTAGTCTCTCTGGGCCAGCTCTACGAGCTTTTCATAGTACTCGATCCCGACCTCCTCGAGGATCTTCGCCCGCTGCTTATTATCGTTCATCATCTTTTTGAACTGCTTCGGATCGCTTACGGCCATTCGGTAATACTCGCTATATTTTTCACTCTGGCTTTTGCTTTTGCCTTTTTCAAGCTGCCCTTCAGCTGCTTTCACGAGCTCATTCACGCCACCGATGCCATACGTCTGGTAGTAGAGGTCGGAGTATTCATTAAAGATCTTTAGCCATGATTCCGGATTGGACATGGCATCGTTCATCTCCTGGTGGAACAATGGGTTATCTTTGTAGTTCTGCGGTCCGTATGCCTGCTCTTCCCGCCCGTATGTGCGTTGCGTCTCCATCATGTTCATTATGTCGCTCAACAGCTGGCGGTAGAGTTTTTCACCGAGCAGCTCGATATGCTCCTTGCGCTTCGCTATTATCCGCTGATATGCTGCGTATGGATTGTTCAGGTATTCTTTGTTATAACTCTGGCCGGTATAGATCCGGAGAAACTCATAATAAGCATCTACCTGCTGCGGAGTGCCAAGGTTCTCAATGCTGCTTGCCTCTTCTTTCTGCTTTTCAAGGCTGGCCCTGTACTGTATCAAGGCCTTCTCGTTCGCCAGGGCTCTCTGCTCCTGGCGCATCCTCTGCTCTTCCTCCAGCCTCATAAGCTCGATCCTGTTCTTCAGTTCCTCAGCCCGCTCTTTTGCCCGCTGGCTCTTAGTACCGACCGGGATCCCCAGGATAGCGGCCACCTCGTTGTCTGCCTCTTCGAGTTCGTCGAGCTTTCTGAATGCATAGTCTATACGCTTGTACATGGCATCCAGCTGGTCGAGTCTTTCGGTCCTCAGCCTCTCCCACTCGCGGTACTCGTTTTCGACGGCATCCCTGTATAGATTGAAAGACCTCTCGTCGAGCGACATCATCACATTGAACATGTTCATGAGCCGCTCGCCCTCGCTAAGCCATCTCTGATATGCGGCCTGCTCATACTGAGGCATTGCACTTGCGATCCCCTCGGCTATCGCCTGTCCAGTTGCCGGAGAATACAGCATGCCGCGCCGAGCAAAGTCCAGCATGATCTTTTCCTGTATATATTTCTGGGCCTGCTGGAAGCCAGGATCGCTACTGGGATCCCACTGAAACCCAGTCGAAACATACTGCTGATATTGCTCGAGTGCATCTGCGATCTGTTGTTCATACGGCGACTGGTATTGTGGTACAGAAAAAGTCTGCCTTTGCGTAGGCAGTCCCAGCTGCGTCAGCATGGTCGTGACTGTTTCAGGTGTCGCATAATATCGCTGGTCGGATCCGAACAACAGCTTCGATGCGTCCAGTTCCATTCCCGCGACAACAGGATTCTTTGTCTGCGGGTTCCAGCTTACCTGGTCAGGACCGTAACCCATCCCGGCCAAGATCTCCCTGATTGGGCGGTAGCTCTCCGGAATTACTTCCTGGGTACCGTATTTGTAGATAGCCATTATGCGGGCCTCCTTGATATCTTAATCCCCTGTAATAATTGTAACATCGGGAGGATTTCTTACTAAAAACGGCGGCCTGTTTATTACAATTTAGTTACTTTTGAGAAATATTGAATTCTTTTGTTGTATAATGTTGACGAAAGGAGGTAATATGAGTATATGAAAAAATTCATCTGCGGACTTATTGTAGGCATCCTGCTTGCTTTCAGTGTTTCGCTGTATGCTTCAACCGTACCATCAATCAAATCCGCTCAATTTGCACCTGACATAAAACTCATCGTTAATGGCGAGGCCATTGATACACCTGTCGTATCGGTCGTTACCGTTGAAAATCCAGGGTATATGA
>JAKOPX010000153.1 GCA_029778665.1 Bacillota bacterium
GGAATGAATGTCGATACCAGAGTTTACACCGCCCAGTTTCCTGAACGATCAGGATGCCGAAACAATTCATAAGCGCATGATGGAGAACCTGCCACCGGACATAGACAACACGGAAAACGGCTTTCCCTGGGATTTTACCAAGCCTACAGCGCTTGAAAAAGCGGAAATGCTGGAATTCCACCTCGTAGAAACGCTGAAGATAATGTTCCCGATGTGGGCGTATGACGAGTGGCTGGACTATCATGCCAAAGGACGCGGCATAACAAGAAAACCTGAAAATCCAGCTTCAGGAGAGCTCCTGATAACAGGAGTACCAGGAACAACAATACCTGCAGGTTTCAGATTTGCCGCACCGGCCACAGCGGACACGCCGGCAATTGAATACCAGACAACTGAAAAGTATACCATCGGAGAAGACGGGACCGTCAGAGTTCAGGTAACGGCCGTAGAGCCTGGCATTAAAGGAAATGTGCCGGCAAATACGGTCACTTTAATGATGACGCCAATTAAAGGCATTACATCAATAACCAATGAGGCCAGTATTACAGGCGGTACCGAAGTAGAGAGCGACGACGAGCTGCGTAATAGGATAATGGAGATTGACGCAGCCAGCGAGGCCAGTTTTGTAGGCAGCGATGGCGATTATAAACGATGGGCAGAGGAAGTTCCTGGCGTAGGCACAGCACTGGTGATGCCGGAATGGGCAGGACCAGGAACGGTAAAAGTGGTCGTTATAGACGCTAATGGCCAGCCTGCCAACCAGGCGATTATTACTGCAGTGTACAATAACATCATGTCTCCGGACGACAGGCTGCAGAGAAAGGCCCCAATAGGCGCCACGGTCACCGTAGAGGCACCGACGGCCAAGGAGATAAATTATAGCTTCGCGCTCGAATTAAAGGCAGGTGAGAACCAGGAAACTGTTCTGGATCGCTTCAAAGCACAGCTTCGAACATATTATGTCGAGGCCAAGAAGGAAGGAGTAGTGAGGTACAACAGGGTAATTTCAATCTTAACCAATACCGAAGGGGTAAAGGACTTCACGGGGCTGACCATGAACGGAGGTACCATCAACATTGAGCTTGGAGAGGATGAATATCCGGTAACCGGAACCATTGATCCTACTGGCGGAGGTGGGAGCGCATGAATTTAGAGAACTTCCCTACAAGCCCGGCTGCCAAGAGAATGCTAAAAACCGTATCCCCGATTTATGACAAGTCCTATGTTGCGAAATGGATATTCCAGGTCATGGGCCTGGAGATAGATGAGGCCTGGAAGTTCATCGAGGAGCTTCGTTTTCAGGCATTCCCAGAGACGGCCACATGGGGAATAACATACTGGGAGCAACGATATAATATCCCACCTGACGAAAGCCTATCCATTGAGGAACGCAGGCAGCGAGTAATTATAAAACGAGGGAAGCGCTCACCGATGAATCCGGCAAGAATTGAACGGATTGTAAGGGATGTAACAGGAAGAGAGGCCACAGTAACCGAAGAAAACGGGACATATACCTTTCACATTTCCGTTTTGCCAGGAGAGTCAATGGTGGACTACCAGGAGCTGATAGACACCATAAAAAGCGTGAAGCCATCGCACCTTGCATTTAAGGTGCTCTTCGAAACCGACGTATCAATGACAATCCAGGTAAACAACCAGGCCTACACATTCGAATATCCGCTCACAGGAACCATCCCGGATATAAACACGGTAGGAGGCATAGAACACGGGTCAATATTACCGAGCATTACAGCACAAGGCTCGGTATTTGATTATCAGCTTTGCGGCGAAGGAGAACGCGACCTATAGAAAGGAGGAAAGCCATGGGATTGCTAACAGCGGCAGCGATTGAAGGGTATAAGGAGTATACCAGGAAGACAATCGCATATGCCAGATACAAAGCAGGCGGCAATTATTACAAAGCCAAAATTTCTTCTGTTTCCGTCCTTCCGGATGGCAGACTGGCGGTCGATTTCCTGATCGACCATACGGTACCAGGGGACATCAACGTGACGGAGGTTCAGCTTTACGACACGAATAATAACCTCTGGCTTTCAAAACCGGAGAGCCTGGCCCGAAAGGATGTGCAAGAAGGGATTTTATACAGGTTCACATTCATAATCCAGGAAGGGTAGGTGAAAAGCGTGCATAATCAAACCGAATGGAAAGATCATGTGACCCAGTTTCCGAACCGAAGGATCATAACAGATAATGGCGATGGAACGGTCACAGTAGAAAAGGCCCAGGGAGAAGTAATCCAACAGGGAACCCCTCAAAGCGCTACCAATTTCAATAACATGGAGAACGGGATCCAGGA
>JAKOPX010000154.1 GCA_029778665.1 Bacillota bacterium
TCTCCGATTGGGGAACTGGGTGATTTCGCCGCTCAATATGCGGAATCGATACACAAGGCCAGCGGACACATAACCTGCATTGCTGACAGGGATACGATCATTGCGGTTGCAGGCGCGTCTAAAAAAGAATTTCTTGACAAATCACTGAGTCCGGAAGTGGAAAAGATCATAGAGGAAAAGACGACTTTCGTGGCAAAATCCGCTGAGGACAAGGCGGTATCCATACTGGCCGACGAAGGGAACGAACGGAAGTATGTGGCACAGGTTATCACCCCAATCATCGCGGAAGGTGACCCGATCGGGGCGGTCATGATCCTGTCGACGGATCCGGGCAGCAGGATGGGAGAAGTTGAAGCAAAGCTTGCACAATCTGCAGCGGGCTTCCTCGGGAAACAGATGGAACAGTAACAGGAATTGCAGACGTTTAAGTAATAAAAAACGGCAGAAGAAGAGTGTCTGCTGTTTTTTATTTTGCTTTATTTTTCAGTTACAAGAAAATTACTATATTGTGACAAAAATACATCGATAGATTCTTTATGCTATAATTTTCCCGGAACATGAGGCGGACCCGGCGGTCCGTCTTCCGCTGCCGCTGCATGGGAACATGCATGAGCCGGCAGACAGGACGGGATTATATATGCAATTCGACGCCTTAAATGCAAGGATATCGAGCATACGCGACGACGCGGAAGAGACGGGAAGGTTTGTTGAGGAATACAAGCCTTTTATAGCGTCGTGCGCCCGGAAAGTGACCGGCAGATACATGAGCTATGATTCCGACGATGAACTCAGCATAGCCATGATCGCGTTCGTTGAAGCCATAAAGTCGTTTGACAGTTCAAAAGGCAATTTTTTCACTTTTTCCAGGAATGTGATCAAACGCAGGCTTATCGACTATTACAGGAAGGAGATGCGCCACAGGGATGTGGTGCCGCTGAACGTATACGTCCAGGAAGAGGAAGCGGAACTCGACTACGGCGCTGATCAAGCGATCCGCGAGTTTTCGGACCGGGACATCGCCGAACTGCGGAGGGCAGAGATCGAGGAACTTGCAAAAGAACTCAGCCAGTGGAACATTACATACCGTGACCTGGCTAAGGTGTCGCCAAGGCACAGGAAAACTAAGGAGCAGTGCGCCCAACTTGCCGGGATCATATTGTCGAGGCCTGATATGCTGGAGTCCATAATGATCAGGAAATATCTTCCGGTCAGTGAACTTGAGAAGGCCTCAGGATTACCCCGAAAATTCATCGAAAGGTTCCGAAAATATATTATAGCTATAGTTGTTATTGCAATAGGCGACTACCAGTATATCAAGGATTACATAAAGCTGTAGAAGGGAGGGGCGGAGATGAGAGGCATCGTAATGGAGATAAAGGGCAAATACGCGGTCATACTCACAGAGGATGGACAGTTCAGGAAAATAAAGGCGCAGCCCGGCATGACGGTCGGCGCTGAAACAGATGCAGGAAGGCCCATGAAAGCAGTATCCGCATGGAAGCCCGTGTACAGGATCGCCTCTGTTGCTGCGTCCCTCCTGGTTGTGCTGGGGATCGGCATATTCAGCTATAATATGCCCTACAGCTACGTCGATTTCGACATAAATCCAAGCATTGGGCTGACGGCGAACATATATGACAGGATAATCGGAGTGGAAGCACTGAACGATGACGGCGGCAGGCTCATAGGGAATAAAGACCTCAGGCATATGAAACTGGACGAGGGAGTAATGGTGCTGCTCAGCAGCGCCGTCGAACAGGGCTATCTCAGCGAACCGCCGGCTGGCTGCAGTGAAGACGCGGCTGACAGCACAGGACGGCAGGATTCCGGTGACGTGCATGATGCGGCTCCCGCGCAGGGTGAAACTCCTGATCCGCAGGGCGCCGCTTCCCGGACGCCTGCAGACGGAGATCCGTCAGAAGGCGGCATGATAACAGCAGGCGGCACAGGTGCGGAGAGCGGCGGCAGCGTAAAGCTGCGCAATGCAGTCATGCTCACTGTATCGAGCAGCAGTGCAAAGAAAACCGATGCGCTGAAGAAAATCATAGAAAATACAGCGGCCAGGGAACTCAGCAAGGATAATGTAGACTCCAGGATACTCGTTGGCGGGACCAGCGTCAAGCAAAGACAAGCAGCTCACAAGCTCGGCGTCACGCCTGGCAAACTGGCCCTTATCGAGGAAGTGTCAGGTTATTTCCCCGGGGCTGATTTTGAAAGAATGAAAAATACAGCGGTAAAAGACCTGCTGGAGATAGTCAGTGGAAAGGAAAAACGGACTGCACAGGCGTCTGCAGCAAACAAAGCGGGAGCAGGGAAAAAGGAAGACGCAGGAAAGAAAGAGAGTGCCGGGATCAAATCAGACCCGGGGAAGAAAGAGGACAAAGAAAAAGAGAAAAAACCTGCACCCGGTGTTTCCGGAAAAGCGGGAAGCGCCAACGGTGGAAACAATGCGGGCATCGCCAGGCCACAGGATAATGCTGTCAAATCTGGTCCTGGCATGGACAGGGACAATGGCAGGAAAGACAGCAAAAACAATGCGGAGAGCAAGGACAGCGAAAAGCAGAAGGGCAACACCGGCAGCCATGGAACCAATATCCGGCCGGGCCCGGGGAACATATTACAGAGCGATGGAAGCCGGCCGGGCGGCAGCGCCGGAACAGGTAACGCAGGCAAAAGCAACGGCAAGGATGCCCATGATTCGAAGCGGCCCGGTTGGGACGATGTTTGGAAAACGCTGGAGAAACAGGGGGAAGAGCTGAAAAAAGAACGGGAAAAACTAAGAAATGAGCTGCTTGGGCAAATAAACGCAGACAAGCCACAGGACAGCAAAAAGCCTGGGGCAAAAGATCCGCGTAAAGAGAATGAACAGGACGGCAAAAAAGTAAAAGACAGCAGTAAACAGGGCGGGAATAAAGCGGAGAACGGCAACAACACGGGCAAAAACCAGAAGAACGCAAAGAACGATAAAGATCACGGCCGGGACATAAGCCCTAAAACTCCCGGGCCAAAAACCGGGCCAAAAGACAGCGGTAATAAAAAATGAAAACGCCGGCAGCCGAATCTGCCAGCCGATACCGCAAAAATTCCGGGTTTTTGCAGTACAGTGTCAGAAACTTTTTATATAAGTGCAGCGCAAAATGACATAAAAACCTGTCTCCCTCCGTTATAATCTGTGTTACGGGAGGGACAAGAGATGAAGACCACCGCTGTACAAATGAGTAAATCCGGCTACCTGCCGAAGTTTATCAACAAACTGTACCTTCAGAGGAACAGGTTCCTTGTATTCCTTGTTGCATTCCTGATCACAGGCAGCAGCATATCCGGTACAGTCCCGCTTGGGGCGGTTTACTTCGCTGCTTCATGCAGAGCGGGGATCCCGAGTCTGGTGACAGCCGTGGCTGTCATAATTGGAGCTTTGCTTTCGGGCCCTCCTGAGTTTCTGTATATCAACGCTGCGAGCATGCTGCTGTTTTACATCTTATCTGTCCCACTGAGGAAGAATGATTCTAAAATGAACTTCTGGGCTGCCTTTGCAGTATTCATCTCTGTTCTTGTGCCGCATCTTGTCCTTTCGGGCATCTGGGGATTCCTGCTGTACGATGTCCTGAAATCGATCTTTTTCTCATTTATCGCCTTTACATTCTATTTCATATTCAGGTTCGCAATACCCATTATTTCAGGCATGGCCGGAAAGGTCGCACTCGACGGAGAGGAAGCCGTAAGCGCAGGCATCACTGCCGCACTGGCAGTCTCCGGGCTCGGGACGCTGCAGTTATTTGGATTTTCACTTCGAAACATACTATGTGTGCTGCTGGTGCTTTTCTACAGTTTCAAGTGCAGTGCAGGAGCCGGTGCCGCGACGGGGGCCGCGGCAGGCCTGATCATCGGTACTGCTTCGGGATTCACTCCATCCACGGCAGGAGCATATGCCCTGTGCGGTATGCTCGCCGGCATACTCGGCGTACTTGGCAGGGCCGGGTCGGCGCTCGGCTTCATACTGGGCAACATGATCCTTGCAATTTACTTCAACGGGAACGTGGAATCGACGCTTTATCTCAGGGATATACTTGCAGCCTCCGTTGTTTTTTTCATCGTGCCGGACAGGCTTGCAGACCGCCTTACCGCTCCCTTTGCAAGGAAATCTGCAGAGCTTGCTGACGGGAGAAGTTATTCGCGCAGGATCAGGGACCTAACGGCGGAAAGGCTGAAGAAATTTGCAGACGCATTCATGGCACTGTCACGGAGTTTCGGGGAGATCGCCCGGAACAGTGCCCCGGCCGGGAAACAGGAAATAAATGTGCTGTTCGACAGGGTGGCCGACAGGATATGCCGTGACTGCAGCCTGTGTCTGCATTGCTGGGAACGCAGTTTTTATGACACGTACCAGGTAATGTTCCGGATCATTGAAAGCCTTGAAGCAAAAGGCCGGATCGAGGAAAGCGATATACCTGCCGGCTTTATCGAGAAGTGCCCTAGGATAGATGATTTTGTCAATGCGGTCAACAACATGTACGAGCTGTTCAAAGTCGGAGTCGTGTGGAAAAGCAAAATCGGTGAAAGCAGGTCCGTGATCAGCAGGCAATTTGAAGGCATGTCACGCGTGATAGGAAATCTTGCCGAAGAAATCAATACCGACATAAAATTCCTGACCCCGCTGGAGGATGCCATCTTTGCGGCACTGAAAAAGGAAGGCATCAGGGTAGTGGAAGTGGTAGCATACAAGGGATTGTGGGGCAAGTACGAGATAAACGTACACCATGCCTCATGCGGAGGGGCAAGGAAATGCACGGAAGTGATAGACAGGATCGTGACGGAAACCTCCGGCAGAAGGATGGTGCGAAGCGATGAGGGCTGCACGGCGTACGGCAGCGAAGAATGCGTTCTGAAGTATATTGAGGCCGAAAATCTGAGGATCACGACCGGGGTCGCGCGCATGCCAAAATACGGAAGCAAGGTCTCCGGCGACAGTTTCTCCTTCATGGAAGGGATCGGCGGCAAATATACACTGGCGCTCAGCGACGGCATGGGCAGCGGGTACAATGCA
>JAKOPX010000155.1 GCA_029778665.1 Bacillota bacterium
ACACCCCAACATTATTTGAGGCTGAACTCAAAAAGCTGGGTATCCAGCACAGACTGATCCGTCCGTTCACACCTCGACACAACGGTAAAGTAGAACGCAGCCATCGCAAGGATAATGAGCGGTTCTATGCAGTACATAAGTTCCACTCATTTGAAGATTTCAAGAAGCAACTTTACATACATAATTGGAAATACAATAACTCCCCGATGCGTCCTCTTGGCTGGATTTCACCCAAGCAGGCGCTGCAGAATTTTTTTCAGCAAGGTGTAACACATGTTTGACAAACCTACAATTATACACTTGTACGCAGTATGTTCCAGCCATCATGGCGCTCTTTAACCATTTTGAAAGATATTTGTAACAGTATCATAACTTGCCCCCCTTTACTCCACTGCCTTATAATTAAATCATGGGGAAGATAGAAGATCTTGTTATGGCAGTTGGAAACAGAAACTTTGAGAAGCGCGGGCTGAAACGGATATTAGGACTGACGAGGCGTGCCATCCAGGATTACGGCATGATCCAGGAGGGCGACAGGATAGCCGTCGGCGTTTCAGGCGGAAAAGATTCGCTGACTCTGCTTATTGCGCTCAGGAAGCTCATGGACTTTTATCCTGTCAGGTTCGAAATCAAAGCGATCACGCTTTCCATGGGGATCGGCGAGCCGGATTTTTCGCCCGTACAGCAGCTTTGCGACGACATCGGAGTGGAGTATATAGTTGAAGATACATACATCGGGAAAATAGTGTTCGAAGCACGGCAGGAAAGCAACCCATGTTCCCTGTGCGCGAACCTGCGGAGAGGCGCGCTGAACAACGCCGCGCTCAGGCACAGCTGCAACAAGGTGGCCCTTGCGCATAACCGGGACGACGCTATTGAGACCCTGCTTCTGAGTACTTTTTATGAAGGCCGGATACATACTTTTTCACCTGTTACATACCTGGACAGGAAAGGGATCCACGTCATCAGACCGCTCCTGTACGTGGATGAGAAGCAGATAAGGTCTTTCGTAAAGGAAAACGGAATACAGGTCGTCCATAACCCCTGCCCGGCCAACGGCCATACGAAACGTCAATATATAAAGGATCTTCTGACCGATCTTTCATCTGACAACAGAGAGATCAAAAATAACATTTTCGGTGCCATAAAACGCTCAGGTCTGGACGGCTGGCACGATTAACGGAGGTCAAAATGATCAGGAACAAAGGAAGAATCAGGCGATTGGCTGCTTTCATACTTGCGGTTTTAACTCTCATACCTTTCACCGCGACGGCTACATATGCAGCTGATCCCACAGCTGCCAATGTCATTTATGAGGAGATTACCACCCAGACGATCACGCAGGGTGTCACCCTGGACAACATAGTCAGGTTCACTAAAGCCGGGTGGTACAACCTGCACGTCCTCAAGATCGATCTGAGGCAGAAGTACATAAGCGTTGACACTCTCACGAATCCCGAGTCCTTTGCATTGCGCACTTCCACATTGAAACTTGCCCAGCAGTCAGGTGCAGTGGCTGCCGTCAACGGAAGTTTCTTCACACCTGCCGGCACAGGATATGGCTTCCCTGTCGGCGGTATAGTCAAATCATCGGAACTGCAAAGCGTGTCCGACAATATCAACAAGTACGGCAACTCGATGGCTTCATTCTCCATCACGACCGACAACATAGCAGTGCTTGATTTCTGGAAAGCCGACCTGAAGCTGGTTGCGGAAAAAAGCGGAGCATCGGTTGCGTTCCAGCATTACAATAAGAAAAGCTGGAACGATTTCAGCGAAATATACGTTTTCGACAGGAAATGGGGCGAGAAGGCCTTCGGCGCAACTGCCGACATGCCGGACATGTTCCAGATGGTAGTGGATGACGGGGTCATAACACAAATGGCAACAGGCCAGCCTGCCCTGACGATACCTGAGAACGGCTTTATCGTGGTGACCCGCAGCGAAGGTGCAAAAAAGCTCAAAAGCGTTTTCTCCGTTGGCGACACGGTCCGCATGGATATAACCACGACCCCCGACTGGAAAAAGCTCAAAATGTCCGTCTCAGGGAGTGCCATCCTGGTCGAGAACGGAGTCATCCCGTCGAAATTTTCCTTTGAGGCGTCTGACATA
>JAKOPX010000156.1 GCA_029778665.1 Bacillota bacterium
CGTATCGGCGGTGCTGGTGATCATTCAGAAAGGAAAGGTCAGCTGGCAGGTCCCCGTGACGTTCGTGCTGTCCTTCGCCGTACTTGCAGCATGCATGAAAACCATGGGCGAGAACATCAGGAGCGAACTCAGAAAGATGTTCCATACGATATAAAAGTGCCGGGTTAATGTGCCGGGTGTATGATGAGTCTGGCATGGAAGTCAGTCATCCAAAGCCTCGACTGCGAATATGACAGGCCTGATACCATCCGTACAGCACAGAATCTGCAGGCCTTCCTTATTGTACCATGGAGTATATGAGGCTCCGGCAGAAACGGCGCTGACTCCCCCGTAAATATCGATCCAGGCCCACGGGCAAAAACCTTCCGGCATTACGGCTTTCCCTTCGTAAACAAACGTGTCACCCTCCTTCAGCAAAGGGCACGGGCCGGCATCTTTCCCTTCTGTCAGGTAAGCGTCTGCATAATCCTCGTAAAACGATGTTTTTAAGACTGTGATTTTGACTTTTTTCATGACCGATCCACCCCATTTGCTCATCAACTGTTTTATAGTTTTATGATTACATAATATCGCAAAAGAAGGCTGCACTTATCCTATTTTTTATCGCTGTTTTCGATGTACATCTTGCGGTACTGCCTCGGGGAGACCCCCTTGCACTTCCTGAACAGCTTGGAAAAAAGCAGCGGGTCGTCATAGCCTACGGACCGCGCTATATCACCGATGGACAGGTCTTCGTTCTTCATCAGTTCACAGGCCTTATCCATTCGGTAGTTCTTGAGATAGCCCTGCAGGGAGACGCTGAGATGCTCCTTGAAGATGCTTCCGAGATAGCTCCTGTCAAGGCCGATGCTGTGTGCGAGCTCTGATATGGTCATTTTCCTTGAATAGTTCATTTCTATGTATTCGATCGCTTTCTTTACATATGCTTCTTTCCTGGAATCGGCCGTATCGGTGAAAATACCGGAGCCGTTTTCCTCGATCAACTGGGAAAGGAAAAGGTACAGGTAGCCGAGCAGGCGGATCTCGCGCCCCTTTACGAGGTTTTTGGCTTCTATCATATTCCTGAAACATTCGCTTATAAAGTCATCGTCATTTGCTGTGAAAACGGGGCTGTCCGCAGTCAGACCGGCGCTTTTCAGGTAGCTTTCGGCTTTGAGTCCGTGGAATCCGACCCATGAGTAATTCCACGGGTCTTCCATGTCCGCCTGGTAGAACGTGACGATATTCGGGCAGATCAGGAACCCCTGCCCTTTGGACAGGTGGTATACTTTATCCCCGACGCAGAACCGTCCCCGTCCGCTGTGGATGTAATGGATGAGAAAATGGTCCCTGACGGCAGGGCCGTAATAATGTCCGGGGTCACAGACCTCAGTACCGCATTGATACATATTCAGGTCAGTGTGGTTCAGGCTGTGGATGACTAAAAACTTCTGTTTCAAACCTGCATCCCTTCTTTCCCACCAAGCATTATAACATATTTAACAAGCAAGTATCCATTGGCTGTATGAATGCAGTGATATAGAATAATGGTGCCGGGCATGTCACTCAGGCACATATTACCCGGCATCGGGCCGAATGATATGTGTCTGAACGGTGTGCCTGGCACCCAACATTTATATAAGGAGGCATTGCCATGAAAAAGATAGCCTTTATCGGGGCCGGCAGTTTCGGCTTCACGAGGTGCCTTGTCAGGGACATCCTGTCATTCCCGGCGCTGGCGGATTCTGAGATAGCGTTGATGGACATTGACACCGAGCGGCTTGCATACATTAAGAGAGCAGTGGACAAGATAGTTGCCGCAGGCGATTATCCGGCAAAGGTGACCGCGACCACGGACAGGGTCGAAGCGCTGAAGGGTGCTGACGGCGTGGTTTGTACGATACTGGCAGGCGGGGTGGATGTATGGCGCCATGATATCGAGATCCCGAAAAAATACGGGGTAGACATAAACGTGGGAGACACAAGGGGCCCGGCCGGAATATTCAGGGCTCTGAGGACGATACCGGTAATGCTTGACATCTGCAAAGACATAGAACGTTATTGTCCTGACGCCATTTTCCTCAATTACACGAACCCGATGGCAATGCTGTGCAGGGCGATGCAGAGCGAGAGCAGCGTAAGGGTGACAGGCCTGTGCCACAGCGTGCAGGGGACTGCGGCAATGCTGGCAAGGTGGATCGGCGCCCCGATGGAAGAGATAACATACCTTTGCGCCGGCGTCAACCACCAGGCGTTTTACCTTGAATTCAAATGGAATGGAAAGGATGCATATCCGCTTATCAGGAAGGCGATCACGGAAAACCCTGAAATATACAACGAAGAAATAGTGAGGAATGAAATGTTCCTCCACCTGGACTACTATGTGACCGAGTCCAGCGGGCATAATTCTGAATACAACGCGTGGTTCAGGAAAAGGCCTGACCTGATCGAGAAGTACTGCACCCACGGGACGGGCTGGAATCCGGGCGAATACGCCTATATACTGAAAGAGTACCTTGCCCGCGAGCACACCTGGAAAAAGGACATCGAAGACTGGCTTGACGAAGAGGCAGTCGACCTGAACAGGGGCGGGGAATACGCGGCATACATATTTAATGCGACCATAGGCGACGGGACCATGTTCGAGTTCAACGGAAACGTGCGGAATTTCGGCCTTATCGATAACCTGCCAGAAGAATGCTGCGTCGAGGTGCCGGTGCTGGCTTCCAAGAGAGGTCTTACACCGATGCATGTAGGCCCGATGCCCGACCACCTGGCAGTGCTGCTGAACACCACTGCGCGCTGTGAAGAGCTTGCAGTCGAGGGAGCCCTGACCGGAGATCCGCGCAAGGTGTTCCATGCGATCTGCTTCGATCCGCTGACGTCCGCGGTCCTGAGCCTGGCCGAAATAAAACAGATGGTGGACGAGATGTTCGAAGCGAATAAGGACTGGCTGCCTCAGTTTAAACATTTTAAATAGATTTCAGGTGCCCGGTACGACACCTGACATGAGGATAGTTCAGGGACATGGCCCAGGCATGGGGACGGTTCTCCTGTCTTGACGATTTTCTTCGGACACGGGAACTGTCTCCATGTCCTAACAGTTTTCTTTAAGGCACGAGAACCGACCCCATGTCCGGAAACTATATCTGTCTTATTGCTGTACCGGGTATCAATAGTTTGGAGGAGGATCACCAATGGCAGAATTACGATGGCATCCGCTGATCAGGGACTGGGTCATGATCGCGTCGCACAGGCAGAACAGGCCGCAGATGCCGAAAGACTGGTGCCCGTTTTGTCCCGGGTCGGGAAGGGTGCCGGATGATTACGAGGTATATAAATATGACAATGACTTTCCTGCACTGATGCAGGATCCGCCTGCGCC
>JAKOPX010000157.1 GCA_029778665.1 Bacillota bacterium
CCCGCCTCTAAAGCTGTCCTTGACGCAAATATGCTTCTTATGTATAATGTTATCTAATATTTTCCCGGAAGCGATTATAGGATAGGAGGTACAATTCCATGGCATTCTATTACAATGAGCCATCAAGAACCTTCAGCGAATATCTCTTGCTGCCAAACCTTACGACCAAGGAATGCACGCCGGAGAATATCAATTTGAAAACGCCGCTTGTAAAGTTTAAAAAGGGAGAAGAGGCTTCCATACACATAAATATACCGCTGGTTTCAGCAATAATGCAGTCCGTTTCGGATTCCCGGATGGCGATTGAACTGGCGAGGTGCGGAGGCCTTTCTTTTATTTATTGTTCTCAGCCGATAGACCAGCAGGCTGAGATGGTGAAAAGGGTCAAGAAGTACAAGGCAGGTTTTGTTGTCAGCGACTCTAACCTGAAGCCGGATGATACACTGGCAGATGTCCTTGCCCTGAAGGAAAGGACCGGCCATTCGACGATCGCCATAACGCACGACGGTTCTCCAACCGGCAAACTGCTTGGCCTCGTGACGAGCAGGGATTACAGGATAACCAGGACACCTCTTGATACAAAGATCAAGGAGTTCATGACGCCGTTTGAATCGCTGATCTACGGCGAAGAAGGCATTACGCTCAAAGAAGCCAACGACATGATATGGGACCACAAACTGAACTGCCTGCCTATCATTGATAAGAATCAGAACCTGCTTTACCTTGTGTTCAGAAAGGACTATGACGCTCACAAGGAAAACCCGTACGAGTTGCTGGATTCCCACAAGAGGCTTATGACAGGCGCAGGCATCAACACGAGAGACTACATGGACAGAGTCCCTGCCCTTGTGGATGCCGGAGTCGATGTGCTTTGCGTCGATTCATCCGATGGGTATACGGAGTGGCAGAGAGATACCATTCAGTGGATAAAGAAGAAGTACAACGGTGAGGTAAAGGTAGGCGGCGGTAATGTCGTCGACCGTGACGCATTCATGTATCTTGTGGAATCCGGAGCTGACTTTGTAAAGGTTGGTATCGGAGGAGGCTCCATCTGCATAACGAGGGAAACGAAAGGTATCGGGCGCGGGCAGGCGACTGCTGTTATTGAAGTTGCCAAAGCGCGCGACGAGTATTACGAAAAGACAGGCATTTATGTACCTATCTGTTCAGATGGCGGTATAGTCCATGACTACCATATGGCTCTTGCTCTTGCCATGGGAGCGGACTTCCTTATGCTTGGCAGATACTTCGCCAGGTTCGATGAGAGCCCGACAAGGAAACTCAGGATCGGCAATAATTACGTCAAGGAATACTGGGGCGAAGGTTCCAACAGGGCCCGCAACTGGCAGAGATACGACATGGGCGGAGCGCACAGGATGGAATTCGAGGAAGGCGTCGATTCCTACGTGCCCTACGCCGGAAGGCTCAAGGACAACCTGGACGTTACACTGAGCAAGATAAAGGCAACGATGTGCTCATGCGGTGCAATGAGCATAGCGGAGTTCCATCAGAAGGCCAGGATGACACTGGTGTCCTCCACAAGCATCATCGAGGGTGGAGCTCATGATGTCATACTGAAGGAAAACGAAACGTTTGCCTGATATTTAAGGCAGGCCTGTACCTGGAAAATTCCATTGGAATAAACAGGAATTCCTCTTATTGACAATAGTGAATATGTGTTCTATAATTAAAAAACCGTAATGCATCATGAAGCAACCAGATAGCACTGTGTACTTCAGTGCTATTTATGTGTACTTCAGCGGCTGCCTTAGGGCAACCGTTGCCAGATGCACGGCTCTGACACCTGCGCGGAAGCGTCTTGCGGTACTGGCTGTGAGATGCTTCCACGGCGCAAATATTTGATGATGCAGTAATATGCATCACAGAATAAATGCAACTTAAATGCATATATTATCAACACAAATTTTTTAGGTAAAGGAGAGGCTCTAAATGGCAGATAAAGAAGTCATACTGACTTATGACGGCTTAAAGAAACTGGAAGAAGAGCTGGAGCAACTGCGCGGTCCGAAAAGAATGGCGGTCAAGGAAAAGATTAAGGCAGCACTTGCCCATGGTGATATTTCTGAAAATTCAGAATATGATGAGGCTAAGAATGAGCAGGCGTATATCGAAGGAAAGATCGCCCAGATCGAAGCAATGCTCAAGAATGCAAGAGTAATCGATGAGGACGATGTAAGCACGGAGAAAGTCAGTATCGGCTCAAAGGTGAGGCTCCGGGATCTTGATACAAATGAAGAAAGCGAATTTACAATAGTTGGTTCTACAGAAGCCAATCCGCTGGAATCGAAAATATCCAATGAGTCTCCGATCGGCAGTGCCCTGATCGGCAGGAAGAAGGGCGAAACTGTCGAAGTTATGGTGCCGGATGGCATACTGAAGTTCAAGATACTGAAGATAGGAAAATAGAACCATTGCGGCTTGTGCATTGTGAATAATTTAATATATAATGAAGAGAATAACAGTTTATTTCATGTAAACTGTTATTCTGTTTAGTGCGGATATTTATCATGACGTACCTGGAACCAGCATGGACATTTTCGTGCCGTCATGTATTCATGACCTTCAGGGCAGAATGCAGACACAGCAGGTGTAATATGTTTTTTTGCGCTAAAGGATAATTTTTCGCACAGAAATGTTATAATGTAATGATAGAATGACAAATACATAACGAATTCTGACAGCGAACAGGACTGTTCCCAGCGGACTGCAGGACCGTCTCCGGATCAGGTACTAGGTCTGTTCCTGGCAAATTGCAGGACTGTCCCCGATGCGGATGTGGGGTGGTCCACAAACACCGGGTTGTCCCCGGGCGATCACAGGACTGTCCCCAAAACGCAGGGCTGTTTCGAGGTTTTTACAGGACTGTCCCCCGAAAAAAGCAGGACTGTCCCCCAAACTGGGAGCCTGTTTGCTGCTGATACTGCAGGAAAACCTGGCCGGCAAGGCCCGGACAAATACTTTCAGGAGGTCCACAGATGGAAGATAACACAAATATCAACATGAATGTCGAACAGGATACCGAAAATCTCAATGAGATCCTTCTGGTGAGAAGGCAAAAACTTAAGGAACTGCAGCAGAGCGGAAAGGATCCGTTCAAAATAGTCAAGTACAACGTGACACACCGTTCGAACGAGATAATCGAGAATTTCGAGGCAATGGACGGAATGCGCGTATCGGCAGCCGGCAGGCTCATGTCGAAAAGGGGAATGGGAAAGGCCAGCTTTTGCGACATACAGGACCGCGGCGGCAAGATACAGATTTATGTCAGGATAGATGACTTGGGCGCCGAGGCATATGAGGAATTCAAGAAATACGACATCGGGGATATTGTCGGTGTCGAAGGCGTGGTTTTCAGGACCCACAAAGGCGAGATATCGATAAGGGCTGAAAAGGTCACGATGCTGGCGAAGTCGCTGAAACCGCTGCCTGAAAAATGGCATGGCCTCAAAGACGTAGACCTGCGCTACAGGCAGAGGTACCTGGACCTCATCATGAACCCGGATGTCAGGAAAACCTTTGTGCTGCGCAGCAAGATCATTAAGGAAATCAGAAGATTCCTCGATGAAAGGGACTTTCTCGAGGTCGATACACCCATGCTCAACACGATACAGGGCGGTGCAGCAGCCAGGCCGTTCATAACGCATCACAATGCGCTTGATATGGACCTGTACCTGAGGATCGCTCCCGAACTTTACCTGAAGCGGCTGATAGTCGGAGGGTTCGAAAAAGTATACGAGATGGGCAGGATGTTCAGGAATGAAGGCATATCCATAAAGCACAATCCCGAGTTTACAATGATGGAGGTCTACGAGGCCTACACTGACTATAAAGGAATGATGGAGCTTACGGAGGAACTTATATCAACGGTTGCAAGGAACGTTCTCGGCACAACGAAGATAGTATACCAGGGGCAGGAGATAGATCTGACGACACCGTGGAAGAGAATGACCATGAGAGACGCGGTGCTCGAGTATACCGGCATAGACTTCGACAGCATCAAAACGGATGAAGAGGCAAGAGAAGCAGCACGTGCGAAAAACATAAATGTTGAAGGCAAACTGACGAAGGGCGAAGTCATGAACCTGGTTTTTGAGGAACTGGTAGAAGAGCACCTTGTCCAGCCGACATTCATTATGGATTATCCGGTTGAGGTGTCGCCGCTTACCAAGAGGAAGCCCGACAGGCCTGAGCTGACTGAAAGATTCGAACTTTTCATTTACGGACGGGAAATGGCAAATGCGTATTCCGAGCTGAATGATCCCATAGATCAGAAGGAAAGGTTCCTGCAGCAGGTCCGGAAGCGTGAAGAGGGCGACGAAGAAGCCAGTATGATGGACGACGATTTCATCAATGCACTGGAATACGGCATGCCTCCTACCGGCGGCCTTGGTATTGGGGTCGACAGGCTTATAATGCTTCTGACCGACTCTTATTCCATAAGGGATATATTGCTGTTCCCGACAATGAAGCCCAGGGACTAGCTGCCGGCTTCATAAGCTCCACCGCTGCCGGTATGTATGATTACGGATGCTTGATGCAAAGTAGCAGTTTCATGATATGCAAAGGGGTCGTGGTCATATGAACAAAAAGGAAGCCAGGAGGATCCTTGGAGTTTCTGAAAATGCATCCAAAACGGAGATAGAGAGGAAGTACGCCATACTGCTGAAAAAACACAGGCAGGGGATGTACCAGGAAAGGCAGGAAGGACTGGATCCGGCAGGTGAGGCAAATGAGGGTCCCGACGCAGTTCTGCCAGACGGTGAAAACATTGCAGGCCACGGTGCGCCAGGAACAGGATACGACTTTGACCTGATAACCGAGGCATACAACACACTGATGGGTTATGAGGTCAAGGTCAGGGAGGAGGCACCCAGCAAACTGGCTACTTTCCTGAAGAAATTCGGCCTGGATGAGAAGAAGACGGATAATTTCCTTCATTATTATAAATACCATATCCTGGTCGGCATCCTTGTGATCATAACTGCTGTCATAACCATCAGCAGCTTTGTCAACAGGCCGAATTATGATTTCAACGTTGCGTTTTTAGGCAGGATATATTATTACGATTCAGTTGATACACTACAGAACAGGATAAAGGAAGATATACCGATCATAGAAGAGCCCGGCATAGATGGATCATACCTGGCAAATGACGCCACCGGGGAGCAGCAGTATGCCATGGAGATGAAAGCCATGACACTGCTGTATGCCGGAGATATAGACATATTCATCCTTGACAGGCCGACTTATGAAAGATACGCGAAAATGGGCGCATTCATGAGCCTGGATGAAATCGCGCCAAGGCTGGGCGTTGATGTGTCTGAGCACCAGGACCTGATACTTGCGGTTGAAAAGGTCGACGAATTGACTGGATCCGATGATGAAGGCAGCCCGGCACAGGGGAAACAGAATGACGGGAATCCTGCTGCGGATGCTCCGGGCAGCGCTGGTGCAGATAATGCCGGAACAGGCGGGAGCCAGTCCGGTGAAAAGCACCTTTACGGCATTTACGTGACCGGCAGCAGTGAACTCAGAGAAGCCGGCGTTATTGCTGATGATCTGATAGCAGCGATATTTGCACGTTGCCAGCAGCAGGACAAAGCTGAGGAATTCCTGAGATTTCTTTTAAAATAACAATGACAGGGGGGAGCCTATATGTCCGGTGAACTGATCGTCAGAGCGGAATACTCGGAAAGGGACGCAGTGGTCTATTTAAGCGGTGAAATAGACATATACAATGCGCAGCAATTCAAGGAAAAGATTTACCAGGTAGTGGAAAACAGCAAAGGCGACGTGTCGATAGACTGCAGTGATCTCAACTACATTGACAGCACTGGGCTGGGAGTATTTGTGGGCGCACTCAAGAAGGCGAAACAGAATAACAGGGATATCCATATTCTTAATATCAGGGACAATATAAAGAAGCTTTTTGTCATCACCGGCCTGGACAAGTTGTTCATTATCCACTGATATACATGTGAGAGGGAGTGGTCTGATGGAGTTAAACGACAGAATCACGCTGTCATTGCCCTGCAAGGCGGAATATGTCAGCGTTGCAAGGCTGACGGCGTCCGGGATCGCCTACAGGATGGGGTTTGACATAGACACGGTCGAAGATATCAAAGTAGCCGTTTCCGAAGTATGCAGCAGACTGATCAATGTAAGCAAAAACAGCGACGGCGAATATGAAATATTGTACGAAATTGACGACAACAGGCTCAAAGTAACGTTCTCGTCAAAAAATATAGAAAGGGCCGGCTGCATATTCGAAGATGACAAGGATGGATTAGGGGTCTCGATCATCAAGGCTTTTATGGACGAGGTCGAATTCTGTCCTGACAATAAGGATTATATCCTGTCCATGACTAAATTTATCGAGGAGAAGTCCTGAAATGGATCAGAACGTCAAAAAGACGGTAAAGACAGATTGGCCCGAAGACAACGATGAGCTTTTTGCGTTGTACAAAAAAACCGGAGACGTGGCTGCCAGGAACGAGATAGTGAACAGATACACCTACCTGGCTGAGATCATTTCGAGAAAGTTTCTCAACAGGGGAGTCGAGTACGAGGATATCTTCCAGGTGGCCTGCATTGCGCTGATCAAGGCCGTTGAACGGTTTGACCCCAAGAAAGGATTCAAATTTGTCAGTTTTGCCACTCCGACCATCGTAGGTGAGATCAAGAGGTACTTCCGCGACAAGAGTTCGGCCATAAGGATACCGAGACGGATATACGAGGTATACCAGAAGGTCAACATGGCCAAAGACCACCTTGCGCAGGAACTCAACAGGACGCCTAAGGTCGATGAGATAGCTGCATATCTGAACCTCAAGCCTGAGAACGTGCTTGAAATAGTCGAGTCCTGGAATGTGTACAACATTCAGTCCTTTGACCAGAATGCATATAATGATGATGATATAGAACTGCATGAAACAATAGGAGACAACGACGTCGAGTTCGAGAGGATCGAGAACAGGGATTTCCTGGAGAAGAGCATCAGCAAGTTCAACGAGGCAGAAAAGGAGTTTATAAGGCTCAGGTATTTCGGCAGCAAGACCCAGAAGGAAATAGCTGAACGCATGGGTGTTTCGCAGATGTATATTTCAAGGCTGGAGAGAAAGGTCCTCGAGAAGTTCAGGACGATGCTTTACAAATGAAAACAGCGGCTGAAAGCAGAATACTTACGATATACGGGATATTTCCATACGACGGATGATATACTGACGGACGTTTCTGTACGAAGCTATATATGTTTATCCAGTATGTACACAGGGTATTATATGTATGTATCAACGTACAGTTGGTCAATGGGGATCGATGATAACAGCATAAGGCGGATTGCTTCCGGACATGCTTGCACTTTATTTGTTAGGATGTGTAGATATTGAAAAGCCGTTGCATTTACAGCAGTAATATCTCAAGTGAATTAAGCAATGTCAGGCTTGTAGTCGATGAATTGATCAGTTGTCTGCAGCATAATTGCGGGAAATTATGCGAAGAAGTTCTGTTTGATCTTAAAGTCATCCTCAACGAGGTCCTTGTCAATGCGATACTGCATGGGAATCACGGGGATGAAAGCAAGAAAGTCAAAATCGATGCCGGAACAACTGAAAAGGGCGATGTTTTCCTGATAATAGAGGACGAAGGGTCCGGATATGATTACGAAAGTCTCTGTGAGAAGCATAAAACGGCGGTCATGGACCTTGATGAAATGATTGAGAGCGGCAGAGGCATAATGATAGTAAAAGGCCTGTGTGACAAGGTCAAAGTGAACAAGAAAGGCAACAAGATCATTATATTAAAAAGCATAGACAAGACACATCCCACGGCTGAGCATGTCTGAGCCACACCGATTTCCTGCCGCTTAACAGCGGTATTCCGGTCTGATATTCCGATCAACATGAATCAAACTTGCAGAAATTGTGCAACATAGTCAAGAAAGCTCGAATATACGATGAGAAAAGAGAGAATATGAAAGAGATATTGAAATAATTCATGTATAACGGGTTTAATGAAGGTTTGGCCAGGTTGATGAACGGGCTGTACGGTGCTATAGTATAGAAGCTGTCCCGCGGCGAACGAAACCGCCGAGACAAGAGCGATGTGCGGTGGCACTCCTCTGTTGAAGAGGCAAGGTGACACCCCTCCCAAGGAAGAATTAGTTCCTGATTGAGGGTGACACGGAAAGATAAAAAAGCCGCACAAAGTTTAAAAAAAAGGTGGTTGACAAAACGGGCGCAGCGTGGTAGTATAAAAAAG
>JAKOPX010000158.1 GCA_029778665.1 Bacillota bacterium
CAGACAGCATTTTTCTTAAGCTTCATCTCATTTGAGAAGCAACTCCGAATGCTTTCTTACTTCATACATGACACGCTCTTCATCGATGGTCTTCAGCTCTCTTTTTTCCATCAGTATATTCCCGTCCACGATGACGGTGTCTACATCCGAAGCCTGTGCTGAATAGACGACGGCTGAAAACAGATCGTTGACAGGGCACAGATGCGGTTTGTCCATATCGAGCAATATCAGATCCGCTTTCATCCCTGGCTTCAGGACTCCTGTCTCATCGCCAAAGCCGACTGCTTTTGAACCGTTCGCAGTAGCCATCATGAATGCCTGGCGTGCAGTGACAAGCTCAGGATCCTGTGCGACCCCCTTCTGTATCAGGGCAGCCAGATGCATTTCTTCGAACATGTTGAGGTTATTATTGCTCGCGGTGCCGTCCGTACCCAGGGCGACATTGACTCCGGCCTTCAGCATTTCATGGACCGGCGAGATCCCGCTTCCGAGCTTCAGGTTGCTGGTCGGATTGTGTACCGCGCTGACACCGTATTGCTTCAGGATCTTTATATCATCTTCGTCAATATGGACCAGATGGGCTCCTATCACAGGAACATCGAATATCCCCGTTTCAGCACAGATCCCGACAGGCGATTTGCCGTGCTTTTCAAAGCTTTCCTTCCTCTCCCTTGCGGTCTCAAGCAAGTGGATATGGATTCCTGTGCCAAGCTCCTTTGCAAGTTCAGAAGACCTTATCAGCGATGGCCTGTCGAAAAGATAGGTCGAATGTACTTCTATATAGACTTTTATCCTGCCTTCAGATTCCCCGTTCCAGTCATTGAAAAACTTCCTGCACTCATCAAAAACGTCCAGGACTTTGAAACCGCCCTCAGAATGGAACTCCAGCGGGCTTTTGGACAGGTTGACCCTAATACCGGTGTCAGCGATGCCTCTTGCTGCTGCTTCCATGTGCAGGTACATGTCTGCGATCGCGGTGGTGCCGGATTTGATCATTTCAGCAGCCCCAAGGCGTGTCCCCCAGTAGACCGCATCATCGGTCAGCCTGTCTTCTATCGGGAAAATCTTCTCGAACAGCCATTTGTGCAGAGGCAGGTCATCCGCTGCATTGCGCATGAGCGTCATTGCGCAGTGGGTATGGGCATTTACCATGCCGGGCATCGCCAGCATGTTCTTCCCGCAGATCTTCCTGTCCGGTATAAACCCCGGAACATTGGTACCCGATGGCACTATGAACGCTATCCTGTCATCGGTTATGCCGATATCTGCATTCCTGACAAGTTCCTCTGCCGGATCGGCAGTCAGTATATCAATACCTTCAATCAGAATCTTCATAGATCTCTCCCATTCCAGAAACCGGTTGCCATCATGTCCGGAAACTCTCCGGTAACCCTCCGGAAATCTCAATAAATCTCTGCCTGGCTGCTGTCACTGCCGGTGATTTGCCCGGTCATTTCCTTTCCTAAAGCATCACTCGCTTTCAGAAAGCTTTCACTCAATGCCGGCAAACCATTACTCACTTCCGGGCGCACTATTATTTTTTACCTGACAACTCTTCCATTATCCCGGCTCCTGAGCTCGTGCCTATGCGGTCAGCACCGGCTTCGATCATCTCCATTACAGTCTCAAGGTTCCTGATACCGCCCGAAGCCTTGACACCGATGTTTTCCCCCACGGTTTCCTTCATAAGCCTTACATCGTGTGCTGTCGCTCCGGCAGCGCCAAACCCGGTAGACGTTTTCACATACGCTGCGCCGGCATTTGCGGCTGCACGGCATGCCAG
>JAKOPX010000159.1 GCA_029778665.1 Bacillota bacterium
AAAGAACGGCGAAGCCGAATACCACTTCGTAGAGATAATGGCGTGCCCTGGCGGCTGCGTCAACGGCGGCGGCCAGCCGATACAGCCTTCGAAGGTCAGAAGCTGGGTCGACCTCAGGTCGGAAAGGGCAAAGGCCCTGTACGAAGAGGACGAGAACCTGCCGCTCAGGAAGTCGCAGGACAACCCGTTCGTGAAGAAGCTGTATGAGGAATTCCTGGGACATCCGGGCAGCCATAAGGCTCACGAACTGCTCCACACGCATTATGCACCGAGGGAGAACTATCCCGAGAGCAAATAATGCCGGCAAACAGGGGAGCAACGGCGATAAATCAGCGAAATTGGCTGAGTCAAGCCGAGGAATCGATAAAATCACGTGACAGTAAGGATCACAGGACAATAAACAGTATAACGTAAGCGATAACCAGGAAAAGGGTGCGGTTAGTCCGTAACCCTTTTCTTTATGCAGCTTGGCCCGGACATCGTGAAACCCGGATGCTGTAAAGCCGGTTCAGCCTGGCAGCAGAAATGCCGCAGAGAATAACGAAAAAGATACCGCAAATAAGCAAAATAAAAATAATCACTGAAAATGATTAGAAATGCAAAAATGTGTGCAAATATATATACAGAAGCAACAGACACAGCAATAATAGATCCAGGATAACAGGGAATGTACGGAGCAACCTGTAAACCCAGCGAACATTGCAATATCCGAAGCATTCTCGCAGGCAGGAAACAGGCATATACACGGCAGTATTGGAAGCACATGCAAAGCAGAGCATATGACAGTACCAGTGACTGCATATAAGGCAAGCAAATGAAGCAGAAGACAAACCAGCAGAATTGAAGTGTCTTCAGTAAAAACCAGGAGCGGCCGTAATTTTACGGCTTCTTCTGGTTTTTGCATGTCTGCGGCCGGGATCATGACTTACAAAGCCTGACGCATTAACAATATTTTAACATTTTATTATTTGAATATGGGTTGAAACGGCATTATAATAAAGTAGGTGTACGTAATCTTGTTAACTGTAAAATGAATGAACTCGGTGCAGGTTGGGAAATACCGGCCTGCGTAAACACATGATCATCGGATGTGAAGGATGGTTCAGGATCTGACATCTGATTGCGCCATACGGTCTTCGCATCTGCATCCCTCACTCGGAAATGTTTTGGTGGGGAGAACGGCTGATGAAGGATTTCAGGACGATTTTTATGAGCTACAGGACAATTTTCATTTGGATCGGGATATTTGCAGTGATTGGGATCGTGCTGCTCATTGTTGCCTGTGAGACCGGTGTGCTCACAGCCCGGAGCGGGTATGCGGAGACCGGGGCGGACCAGGAAATACATGACGGTGTTACAGACGACATGGATAAAATACCGGATGAGAACGAAAACGAAGAAGGTGAAGGTAAGCAGGACGGAACAGATCAGCCTGCTCCGTCTGATGAGCCGAAAAGGCTTACCGTCGGCAAACCGTATTCTGTCAAGCTTGTGGAGGATGGCGCCAGGAACATTCTCATCATAGGACAGGACAAAGTGAATGCCTTGTATGATACGATAGGCATAGTCAGTGTTGATAAAAAGAATAAAAATGTCAAGATAATAATGATCCCAAGGGATACATACATAGAGTATAATGACGAAATAAAAGCTGTACTGGATAAGAAAAACAAGCTCCATGAAGCCGGATACCATAAGTTAAACAATACACATCACGTGGGCAGGGATATAGATTACAGCGGCAGGTTTGATTCAGGACCCATCAGCTTCCTGGCCGATGTTATCGAAGAGAAATTTAATGTCGAGATCCATGATTATGTAAAAATCAATGTGAATGGTTTCAGGGAACTGATCGACCACCTGGGCGGCGTCGATATAAACGTGCCGTACAGGATGTACTATGTCGATCCTGTCCAGGACCTGGTCATTGACTTATGGCCGGGCTACCAGCATCTCGACGGCCATGGCGCGGAAGGCTTCGTACGCTTCAGGCAGGGCTACAGGGAAGACGGCACATTATTTGATATAGGCGACGTAGGGAGAAAAAAGAACCAGCTTTATTTCCTGAAGGAACTGATAAAGCAGAAAGGCACACTTAAAAACGTAGATAAAATCCCGGGCACAATCAAGATACTCGGGAAGAATATACAGCACAGCATCGGGCTTGGGGATGTCCTCACTTCATACATGGGTATGGCGGTGGATGTGATAACCAATGATTATGAAATCATCACTGAAAGCCTGACCAGCAACAAGATGATCAGGATCGACGGATCATCATACATCGTGCTCGAATAAGCACGCTGTTAACTTCGGACAGGCGTTTTGCGTCCATGTACAAGCATAACTGGATTTACTGATAAACGTATTCGCCAATAAACGCATTAAGTGCATGCAGCCGTAAATTCCATTATCCCTCTGCAATTGCGAATCTTTGATTCTGCCGTATATTCCTTCGTTGTCCCTGCAAATTTCCCGGCACATATCAGCCACATCATTCACTTCTTCTGGCTCTCAACACCGGTTAATACGGCATTGCCGGCATATGACGGACAGTCAGCGCGCATGCTGATGATGGGAACTGCGCCTGCATGGGCGGAAATCGCGGTTATGCGTGATTCAGGCCTGTGGCTTCCTGATCTGCCGGGGGTATATGCCGGCAATTTCAAAGTTTATCTGCAAACGGGGCGGTGCACCGTTTCATACAAAATCGCCTGGCTCCCCGTATAATGACATGGCTGGAGGTATTATGATAAGATAATATGGAGAAAGCAATCGCGGGGAAGCATCCGTCGTGAATGCAATTCAGGATTCATAAGCGGTATGGCACACCGATAGAAACATCCGGTATCGTTGCATACATCGATCAATGCTTTCAGGTGATGAACATATTGCCGCGGAAATATAACCTGTGATCAGGCATTACCATATAGCGACACCGCGGTCATACCGGTGCCATATTCCCGCGGGCGACCGCGCACAAACAGCTTTATCCTGCCAGCCGGAATACGGATAAAGCGAGCAAGTATTGCAGCGCATCCATTGCAGGAGGTATGGTTCATGATAGAAATCCGTAATTTGTCCAAAAGCTACAACAAGGGTCAGGTCAAGGCTGTGGACGGGCTTGATCTGAAAGTCAACAGGGGTGAGATATTCGGCTTTCTCGGGCCCAACGGCGCGGGGAAAACCACGACGATCAAAATGATAGTCGGCCTTTTGAACCCTGACACCGGAACCATCACCATCGATGGCACGGACATTTCAAAA
>JAKOPX010000160.1 GCA_029778665.1 Bacillota bacterium
AATCCCGGCTACACAGAAGGTATGGAAGCAGGCTATGGATGAAGGCCTCTTCGACATATTCATAGAGGCCGGCGCAGCAGTAAGCACGCCGACATGCGGACCTTGCCTCGGCGGTCACATGGGCATACTTGCCAAAGGTGAAAGGGCTGTCGCCACCACCAACAGGAATTTCGTCGGAAGGATGGGCCATCCGGAGAGCGAGGTTTACCTGGCAAGCCCGGCTGTCGCTGCAGCATCAGCGGTGGCAGGCAGGATCGCTTCGCCGGACGAACTGTGAGGCCAGATCGACGGACGGGAGGTATTGATATGAAAGTACAGGGCAATGTTATCAAATACGGGGACAACGTGGACACTGACGTAATAATCCCTGCAAGGTATCTGAACACGAGCGATCCTAAAGAGCTTGCCGCCCACTGCATGGAGGACCTTGATCCGGGATTTGTCAAAAAGGTGAAGGCAGGCGACATTATAGTAGCGGGTAAGAACTTCGGATGCGGTTCTTCAAGGGAACACGCCCCGATAGCGATTAAAGCGTCGGGCATATCCTGCGTCATAGCAAAGACGTTTGCCAGGATATTCTACCGCAATGCCATCAATATCGGGCTTCCCATCGTTGAATGCCCTGAAGCTGCCGAGGATATCGGAGACGGTGACGAAGTCGAGATAGACTTCGATACCGGTACCATAACCAACAGGACAAAGGGAAGATCATACAAGGCGATGCCGTTCCCTGCATTCATTCAGGAGATCATCAAAGCAGACGGGCTTGTCGGATATATCAGGAACCAGGGCTGATGTTCCCGGTTTATCCGGTAGGTTCTGTGTGTCCGATGCAGCATATATTAAGATTCACGCGGCATCGAACCGTTCAGATTCCGACGGGGCAGATATCTGTTGATCCCCAGGACATATACAGGAACAGGAGGATGGGCATTTGAATTACAGGATAGCAGTGATCAAAGGCGACGGGATAGGCCCTGAAATCGTTGACCAGGCCATCGCCGTCCTTGAAGCGGTCAGTGAAAAATGCGGCATCAGCTTTACTTTCAGCGAAGTACTGATGGGTGGCTGTGCGATAGATGAATGCGGAGTTCCGCTGCCGGAGGAAACGCTGAAGACATGCAAAGAGTGCGACGCCGTATTGCTTGGCGCCGTCGGAGGTCCGAAGTGGGAAGGGCTTCCGCGTGACAGGACGCCTGAGGCAGGGCTGCTTGGCATAAGGGCCGGGCTCGGACTGTATGCGAATCTCAGGCCTGCAGTCATTTATGAAACACTGAGAGAAGCGTCTCCGCTCAAGTCTGAGATCGTCGAAGGGAAAATAGACATACTGGTCGTCCGCGAACTGACAGGCGGCATCTATTTCGGCGAAAGAGGCAGATCGGAGAAAGGGACTCCGGATGAATGGGCATATGATACGGAAAGGTATTCAGTGCCTGAAATAGAGAGGATAGCAAGGATAGCGTTCGAGGCAGCCTCAAGGCGCCGGGGGATCGTCACATCCGTGGACAAGGCAAATGTGCTGGAAAGCTCGAGGCTGTGGCGGGAGGTCGTGACAAGGGTGTCAAGGGACTATCCCGGCGTAACGCTTAACCACATGTACGTGGACAATGCAGCAATGCAGCTTATCAGGAATCCGCGCCAGTTCGACGTCATCGTGACGACGAACATGTTTGGCGATATACTGTCCGATGAAGCTTCCATGATAACGGGTTCCATAGGCATGCTCCCTTCTGCAAGCCTTGGAAGCGGAAAACCCGGGCTCTATGAGCCCATCCACGGTTCTGCGCCCGACATAGCGGGACAGGACAAGGCGAACCCGATAGCTACTATACTGTCCGCCGCCATGATGCTCCGCTATTCGCTTGGCGAAGACGCCGCGGCGGACCTGGTCGAAAACGCGGCAGTAAAAGTCCTGGAGAAGGGATACAGGACTCCCGACATCGCGTCTTTCGGCGGCACCGTAGTGGGTACGGCCGAAATGGGCAGG
>JAKOPX010000161.1 GCA_029778665.1 Bacillota bacterium
ATATTGAGCCAATAAGGTAGCGGAGCAAAACACGGACCATCTTCTGTGCCGCTCGGATGATATTCACAAATTGCACAAAATATCATGACAGTTCCACCTCTTTCTGGAGCCCATCTATGTCTTGCTTCAGCCTGCACGCAGGCTCTTTCATTTCCTGCATTCGCTTTCTTATCTCGACCATCCTCCGCTCGTGCTCCTCCTGATATTTGGGCCAGCAGTGCTTACATACGCCCACACACGTTAAATCCTCAGGCAAATAATTCATCCCGCACATTACGCATATCATCGCCATCACCTCGCTGTCTTTATCTTTCTCCTCACCACAGGCACGTCGCACACTATAATGCGTCCGTTCTCAATGAGCCTGTCGGTAATTCTTCTGCCGTAGCGTTCGGTGATGCCATCGGTAGTCATGTTCCCGGTAATGATAGTCGCCATGTCCTCACCGTGATCGTATCTCTTTGAAACCATGAAGTTTATGGCAGCGACGCTCCTTGGAGAGTTATCCTCCATGCCGAGGTCGTCTATGACCAGCACCCTATATTTACTGGCGATATCCCATTGTTCCTGGCACGTGGCTGCTGCCACCTCATATGCCGTGTACCAGACGATCTGCTCTCTCAATTGTGCTGTTACCTTGTCCCAATCCGCTCCGTTTTTGAAGTATCTGCCATATGCGTCAAGCGCCCAATGGTAGCACAGGTACGCGGCAATAAAGCTCTTGCCTGTCCCCGCTGGCCCGCATAGCACAAGAAAGTCGTGATAGTCGTATTCAAGCGCCTCATTTAGAGCATCGCTTTCGTAAATATCATCAAACTCAGCAATGTGTCTTAGCGGCACCCCTGAGTATTTCGCGAGGGCGTCCTTGATGTTATGACTGAACTCGTCTGTCGTAGTTTTCATGCATCATTTACCCCCCTAGCTCTTTGTAGGCCCTGCCTGCCGCCAACCGTTTTGTTTCCGTGTCAACAACCTCCACGAGAGCAGGTACAAATTCCAGGTATCCGCCCATGCGGTTGTTGATCTCATGATGCCCAGGAAAATATTTCGGGACATCTTTCCAGCCGACGTTTCTGCCGAGCTTGTAAAGCTCTCTGAAATCTCTTTCCCGGAAGGGGAGCTCGTCTTCGGTCATAGCACACACCTTCTGCCAGCCTCCCATGCGCTCGATGCAGAAATGAATAACGGGATCGTCAAATTTCACGCTCTCGTAAGCCCCATGCTGTCTGGCTGCTTCGAGCACGCGATGCCATGCTTTGATGGCTCTGTCCTCAACGCTGCCTTCAATGCGGGATATGATATCTACCGGCTTGGGCATATAAGGGCTCTCGAGCAGATGGACATGCAGTGCTCTAGCCACCTGCTCAAACGTATATGGTTTGAGTAAATCAAAAAAAAGTTTCATGCCGTTTTCGGCTAACTTCGGATATCCGAGCGTTTCGGCCACAGCGCTCATTACGGCAACAAATGCCCCGTAATCTTCCTGCCTCATGTCTCGCCACCTCCTGTGTTATCCCATGGCACTTTAACCTGCTCCCTCCAGCTTGGCCCGCACATGGCCTCCATGTACTGGTCGAACGGCAACTTGCGTATATCGCGCTTATTCAGATCCGGAGGGCCTGGGATGTACGGCGTATATTCGTCTTCCCAGCGGCCTTTATTGAGCCATGTAGCCGGGTAGGGGATAAATTTGCCGCCCTGCTCCTGCCATTGAAGCGAGGCTACGGCTCGCCTCAGGCCGTCCATGATTTTGCCGAAAAGGTCTTCGTCAGGGTTTAGCTTTTCCCATGCGCGCATTGCATCCAGCTTGGCGCACTTACGCGGATATTCCTGCCAGAACTGAGTAAAGCGCTCCAGTTGGATGCCAGACAGAATCTTGTTTTTTGCCTTACTGGTCCGTCTTTCCCTTGCGGGCGGGCGCTCATCGTCAGATGAGCCGGTGCTTGCACCGGATTGCGGTAATCCGTTTTCAGGGATCAGGAATCCGGAATCAGGAATCAGTAAGGGGGAATCAGCAGGGCTAGTTCCATGCTCATCTGGTGCTTGTATGGTGCTTGTATGGTGCTTGCATGGTGCTGTATCGCCATTATCCTCGGCCTGTTCTGTGGTTTC
>JAKOPX010000022.1 GCA_029778665.1 Bacillota bacterium
GGGGTCACGGTGATGTTATCCGGCTGGGGCGCCTGGGACGGTAAATATATTATCAGCCAAGCAAAACATACCATCGACAAGTCCGGCTACACTACGCAGATCAGGCTGCGTCATGTATTGGAGGGATACTGATGGACAGCGAAAATATTTTAAGGAACCTGGTGCGGATAGGTACGGTCAGCTCGGTGGATCCGGCCAAGCGCACTGCCCGTGTAATATTCAAGGATAAGGATATGGTATCAGGGTGGCTGTACGTGTTGCAACACCATGGAGCGGGCGTTTATACCAAGCCAGATGGCGAACACTCGCATGACATATCCGGCGGCGGTACGACTGAAAATAGCGGCGAACATGACCACGCAGCCAACGTAACTTATTGGATGCCTAAAGTCAATGATACGGTGCTGGTGCTCTACCTCCCCGTATTCAACGGCGACGGCTTCATACTGGGGGCGATATAATGCAGGTAGGATGCCTCGGGGACATCATATTCCAGGTGTCCTCGAATACGATAAAAACCATTAACAGAGTAGAGTGGTCAGGATCCGCACGATACAGCAAACATCAGCGGCACCTGACGAATGCTCTTACTGAATTTACTGGACTTGATCCCGATACCATCTCATTTGAGATGGTTCTTTCTGTATATTTGGGCGTTGATCCGATGGCGGAGCTTACCAAGCTATGGGAATATGAACGCAGCGGAAAAGCTGTTACTCTCGTTATCGGAGAAAAGGTATACGGAAAATACAGGTGGACAGTCAAAAGCCACAAGATAAAGTTTGAGACATACGACAAAAAAGGAAACATGACCGGAGCTACTGTTGCTGTCGATTTGCTTGAATATCTGAAATCGTGAGGTGGTGCTATGAACTATATAATCAGCACAAAGGATCTGGGCAGTATCACCCTCAATGAAACCGATACAGTTAAATCCGTGCTGCAGAACATTAGGATAATCCTTTCAACGCGTCAGTTCTCTGTGCCACTATACCGCGAATTTGGATTGCCCATGCAGTTCCTGGATAAACCGATACCTGTAGCAAAGGCGCTGCTGATAGCAGAGATAAGAGATGCAATAACAGAATTTGAACCACGCGCCAATGTGCTCAATGTGACAGCCGAAATTGACGAGAACGCTCCGGGGAAAATACATGCTACTGTGGAGGTGGAAATAAAAGATGAGTAGAAAAGAAGATTATCAGTTTATTGAAACAGATACCAATGCCCTCGTCTCACAGCTTATCTCCTCCTATGAGCAGATTACCGGAGTAACGGTGCGTCCGGCCAGTCCTGAAAGGTTATTCATTCAGTGGATAGCAAGCGTCATTGTTCAGGAAAGGGTGATGTGCAATTACACCGGAAATCAAAACATACCAAGCAGAGCTCGTGGCACTGATCTCGATGCGCTTGGAGAGCTTTTCTATGATAAGACCAGGCCTGCAGCTCAGGCGGCGCGATGCACAATGAGATTCCATATTTCCGAAGCACAGCCAAGTGCCATACTGATACCAGTCGGCACAAGGGTCACCGATAAGGAAAATACCCTTATCTGGGAAACGACAGCCGATGCCTATATTCCCATCGGAGAAACATCTGTTGATGTAATGATTCAGTGCCAGACGCCAGGAATTGTCGGTAATGGGTATGCTCCCGGGCAGATCGACACGCTTGTGGACGTGTTTCCATATTACAGTCATTGTGAAAACATCACGGAGAGCGATGACGGAGCGGATGCAGCAACGGATGAAGAATACTATGAGCTCATGAGAGCCAGTGAGGACGCTTACAGTACCGCAGGCCCCGAAGGAGCTTATATATATCATGCCAAAAAAGTATCGACGCAAATAGCTGACGTTGTAGTAAACTCACCAAGCCCAGGTCAGGTAAATATTTATATTCTCATGGCCGATGGCACAATTGCAGGCGAAGAGATTAAGAACGCTGTGTATGAGGCGTGCAATAACAAGTATATCAGGCCACTGACAGATTATCTTGTAGTAGCAGATCCGGAAACGGTTTCCTATGACATAGAGCTTACCTATTACATCCCGAGAGATACGGCTTTGAGCGCATCCGAAATCGAATCGGCAGTAAATGCCGCTGTTACAGAGTATGTATCATGGCAATGCGCAAAGCTTGGCCGCGACATAAACCCCTCCTATCTTCTGGGCTTACTCATGCGCACGGGCATTAAGAGAGTTGAAATGGTTAGCCCAGGATATACTCCGCTTCGTGATGGAAGAGATAATACAGTTCCGCAGGTTGCATCAGTCGGAACAATTACAATAACGAATGGAGGGTACGAGGATGAATAACTATGGCATAACCCGTGATAACCTGCTTCGTACCCTGCCTGACGTTTTGAAAAACGACAAAAAGATGTGTGCACTGGCAACAGTTATCGCCGACCTTCTTTCCGGCCAGGTGGACGAAATCCGCAAATTAAAAATCTACTCGCAAATAGACAGTCTCCCGGAACCGCTGCTTGATATTCTCGCCTATGACTTCAAAGTCGACTGGTACGGATATGATTATGACATCGATGCAAAACGCGCCCAGCTAAAAGACAGCTTCAATGTTCACCGCCATCTTGGGACACGCGGAGCGGTAGAAAGAGCCTTAAGCGATATTTACCCAGGTACCGAGGTTGAGGAATGGTTTGACTATGGCGGCGATCCTTATCACTTCCGCGTGCTGCTGGATGTAACCGATCAGCGTGTGAGCATATCCCGTGATGAAATCATCAGGGCGATAGAAATGTTTAAATCCCGCCGTTCACACCTTCAGGACAACAACGTAATATACCGCAGCCGTGTCCGGATCGTTATCGGCGTGACTACTGGTTATGTGGTATATGGAGCGCGTCTGTGCGGTACATATCCTGTACGGGCGACACAAGGCGGTATCAGTGCAAGCGACATTAACCTGGATGCTTCCGGAGGAGGAACCGCATATAGTGCACGGTTTTGCGGTACGCCTCTTGGTAGTCTGATGTAAAGGAAGGTGATATAAATGCTTGACTCTGCAGCTTTTGAAGACCTTAACAACTTTATCAAACGAAGAATTGCAAGCGCCCGGTATCGCGTAGGCTCTACTTATTATTCGGCCACAATAAATGATATTGTAATTCTTCCGACAGGTACCGTAAGGGCGCTACTCTCAATTATACCTGGCGGGACAGTAACGATTAACAGAGTAGAGCTGTACAACAGTGACGGCAAACTATGGGCGCACCAGGATGCCAGCATTACAGTATCGACAGGACAGACCGGTGTGCTTTATTGGTTTGATTTCACCATCACGGAAGGGGAGGTCTAAGTATGTATAATTGGACTAAATGGCAGGACCATGTGACAGACCCGGCAAACCGCTTTAATGTGGTTGATAACGGAGATGGCACCTGGACGATTACTCCGGCCGGTACCGTCATGCAACAAGGCACACCGCAGGACCAGGTTCGGTTTAATAATATCGAAAACGGCATAGTTGATGCACATATGGCAATCCAATTATTGCTGAACTATGCCAGACAGAATATGCTGGAAATCGAAGTCGGGACGATAGTATTAACGAATACTCAGGCGTTCCCCTTCAATAACAGCCAGCAGACAATAAGCCTTGCAAAATCCAAGGAAAACAGCGACTATATTGTAATTCCTGAAATCATGTCAGCCGCAGGAAATCCCGGCGAGATCGTGATTTCTGACAAGCTTGTAAACGGATTTAAAATAGCTCATACCGGTTCAGCAAAATCCGTTACCGTCAAATACACTGTGATAGGAGGGGTTCTGAAATGAAAATTGTCGAAAAGAACGAAGGCCCAAAGATTCCGTATTCAGTTGATGGTACTCGGGTCACTTTTAGCGACGACCTCACCATTAACCTTGCAAGCCGTGAACAGGATTGGCCGGTGCATATCGATATCTGCTTCGATGAGGATCGGGCTCTGGTAATCGGTGCAGCTGCCGGACGTGCATATGTCGCACAGTTTGATATTCCGGCCAGACGGTATACCGAGGAAGAGGTTGACGGAGAAATGCAGCGCATTCCTTTGCCGCTTGATATGGATACCGTAACACTGACCCTTTGGGCGATTGAGTAAAGGAGGAA
>JAKOPX010000162.1 GCA_029778665.1 Bacillota bacterium
ATTTTCGATGGCCTCCTCAAGCTGTACGCCTTCTTTTAGGATCGTCTGTCTGAAAGGATAAAGGTTGATCACAACCATGTCTATCGTATCGATGCCCAGTTCCTGCAACTGCTTCATGTGTTCCGAGTTGCCGCGTATTGCGAGTATCCCCGCGTGCACTTTCGGATGCAGCGTCTTGACCCTGCCGTCGAGGCATTCCGGAAAGCCTGTGATGTCAGAGATGTTGATGACATCGATGCCTGCAGCCGAAAGCGTTTTATATGTCCCTCCTGTCGAGATTATCTCGACACCGCGTCCGGCAAGAGCCTGAGCCAGTTCAACGATGCCGGTTTTGTCCGATACGCTGATCAATGCACGTTTAATCATTCCGTTTCCCTTCCTTTTATATATGATCATTATTCACTTCGTCTTCTGAAATCCGCGCCGCATATCCGCGTCATATTATCCTGACCTTCCTGCCCTCGACAACAAGCCTGCCTTCCTTGAACAGCTTTATCGCCTTCGGCAGCAGTTCCCATTCTGCCTGCTGCATGACCCTGAGCTGCAGCGATTCGGGGGTGTCGTCGTCCATGACCTCTACGGCTTTCTGCAGTATGATCGGGCCGCTGTCATATTCATAGTCGACGAAATGCACGGTCGCACCCGTCACCTTAACGCCGTATTCGAGCGCTTTCTGGTGCGGTATGATGCCGTAATACCCTTTCCCGCAGAACGAAGGGATCAGTGAAGGATGTATGTTGATGATCCTGTCACGGTATGTCTCAACGAATGTCTTTCCCAGCATCGACAGGAAGCCCGCCAGGACGACGAGGTCCACTTCATGGCGTTTGAAATGTTCAATGAGCGCCCTGTCGTAATCCTCCTCCGAAGCAAAGTTTTTTTTCGAAATGCATACTGCGGGGATGTTGTTCTGCCTTGCCCGCTCAAGTGCATAGGCATTCTGCCTGCTGGAAACGACGGTGGCTATGCTGCAGCCTTCCAGATAACCGCTCTTTATCTTGTCGATTATGGCCTGAAGGTTGGTGCCGCCGCCGGACACCATCACTCCGAGCTTGAACATTCCAATATCCAGCCTTTCTGATTTTTCGTGACACGGCTTCTGCCGTGTCCATGTCATTTTTCATGATTCCCAATGACCGTTTTGTCCGGATCTCCTGTGTATGAACGGACACAGGCTTTATGCAAGGATGCCTGTTTTCTGTCCTGATCCTGTTTTGCTCTTTCGGTTGCCCTTACCTGGATCCCGGTCCAGGCTGCTTTCTTTTTCATTATCGGCCGATGAGCTCTACTGTCAGCTTTCCGGGGTTTCTTCGACCGGACCGCATCCTTCCGCGCCTTCAGCGGTCCCTGATACAGCGACAGATTTCCCCGGCTCGCACAGATCAACACCTTTCTCACCGCTGATGATCTCGCCGATGACATATGCCTTTTCGCCAACGGAATTGAAATACCCGACTATGCCGTCAGCTTCGTCCGGATCCACGGCAAGCACCATCCCAATACCCATGTTGAATGTGTTGTAGATGCTCTCAACGGTCATCTTGCCTATTTCCTGGAGCAGCGTGAATATAGGCTGTACTGGCCATGTGCCGATATTTATCTTTGCCCGCAGCCCGTCGGGGATCATCCTCGGTATGTTTTCAATGAAGCCGCCGCCGGTAATGTTTGCGATACCTTTTATATTGAACTTTTCCTTTGCTGCAAGTACAGGTTTGACGTAAATCCTGGTAGGCTTAAGGAGTTCCTCGCCCAGGGTCGAGTTGAGCAGCCCGACATACTCGCTCAGCTTTTCCTTATTGGGGTTAAGGAGCTTCCTGACCAGGGAGTATCCGTTGCTGTGCAGGCCGGAAGAGGCCAGGCCGACCAGCTTGTCTCCTTCCTTTATGTTCCTCCCGTTGATAATTTTCTTTTTATCAACTATGCCTACTGCAAAACCAGCCACGTCATATTCTTCTTCCGGATAAAATCCGGGCATCTCTGCGGTTTCACCGCCTATGAGCGCGCAGCCCGCCATGACGCAGCCGTCGGCCACGCCTTTTACGATCTGTGCAATTTTTTCGGGCCTGTTTTTCCCACAGGCTATGTAATCGAGGAAGAACAGCGGCTCAGCGCCTCCGCATATGATGTCGTTGACGCACATCGCCACGGCGTCGATGCCAACCGTGTCGTGCTTGTCCATCATGAACGCGATCTTCAGCTTTGTGCCGACGCCGTCAGTGCCCGAAACCAGCACCGGTTCCTCGTATTTGCTCTTGTCCAGCGCAAACAGACCGCCGAAGCCTCCAATATCGGTAAGGACTTCCGGCCTGAAGGTGCGCCTGACGTCGTCCCTCATAAGCCTTACAGCCTCGTAGCCGGCTTCCACATCAACACCGGCCGACTTGTAGTCGATCATCTGAAACCATCCTCCTGCAACTTTTTCTGCAATTCATCGTTTCGCTGCTCTACCTTCTTTGCCATGTCAGCCTTGTACTGCCTCATTTTTTCACGCAGTTCAGGATGCGCTCCCGACAGTATCTGGACTGCCAGCAGCGCAGCGTTCAAAGCGCCGTCTATGGCGACTGTCGCAACGGGTATTCCCGGCGGCATCTGGACGATGGAAAGCAGTGCATCGAGTCCGTCCAGCGTCGAGGATTTTACCGGTACGCCTATGACCGGCAGCGTCGTATATGCTGCCAGGACCCCCGGAAGGTGAGCTGCTTTCCCTGCCGCGGCTATTATTACTTCTATGCCGTTGGCCTCAGCTTCCGATGCGAAGCGGGCAGCCTTGTCAGGAGTGCGGTGTGCCGAACATACCAGTACCTCCGTGTCGACACCGAAATCCTTCAATATCTTGATGCAATCCTTCAGCACAGGATAATCGGAATCGCTGCCCATCACCAGTGCAGCTTTGGGCCCGTTTTTCACGTTTTTTCCTGCAGTTGATGCCATGGTTGCTTCCTCCCCGGTCATATAAATATATTTTAGTACAAAATACGCCTCTATGCTAAAGAAGTCCGCCTGTTATGACGGACTTCCCCAATGAACTGCATTATATTGTCACGGTCACAGTGCCTTGATGAGGTAATCTATCAGGAAGATCACCGTAACGATGTACATGATAGGATGTACCTCTTTTGCCTTCTTCGTGAAGATCTTGGTGATGCAGTAGAACAGGAACCCTATCTGTATACCTGTCGTGATGCTGTAAGCCAGAGGCATTACAACTACTGTGAAGAATGCAGGTATCGCCTCTTCCAGTTCCTCCCAGGCTATCTTTCCAATGGATTCAGCCATCAGTATGCCGACTACTATAAGGGCTGCTGAAGTAGCTGCCGAAGGAACCATTGCCGCGATAGGCGAGAGGAAGAGCGACAGCAGGAACAGTATGCCGACTGTTGCAGATGTCAGTCCGGTCTTTCCGCCTACTGCTATACCAGCCGCACTTTCAACATATGTCGTGGTGTTGCTGGTACCAAGCAGAGCACCGATGGATGTTGCCGTAGCATCGGCGAACAGCGCCTTGTCAAGCCTGGACGAGAATCCTTTGCCAGAGCGGAGCGCTTCTTCGTCCAACTGGTCGAAGATACCCGTCTTCCTGCCGGTACCGAGGAATGTTCCAATGGTATCGAATGTGTCGGCAAGGCTGAACGTAAGAATGAGAGCAAGTATCTTGAACAACTGGGATGTATCGCTGAACAGTCCTGCTATATCAAGCTTCAGGAACGTCGGCGCAAGGCTCGGTACAGTGAATGAGAAAGATTCGGGAAGTTGTGTGACTCCCATCGGCAGGCCTATAAGCGTCGTTGCGATGATACCGATGAGGATAGCTCCCTTGACCTTGAGGAGCATCAGTACGACTATGATCACCAGCCCGATGATTGTCAGGATCGAATCAGGGCTTGTAAAGTCGACGATCGCAGGTACTATTTTGCTGTAAGCACCAACTGCATTCGGCTCACTGTCAGGCGTGAAGCTGAGGATGTGGCCGCCGATAAGGCCGATGTATGCGATGAACAGTCCGATACCGCCGCTGATTGCATACTGCAGGGATTTCGGGATCGCATAGATGATCATTTTCCTTATCTTAGTTACAGTGATGATGATGTTGATGATACCGCAGATGAAGACGATCGCCAATGCCTGCTGCCAGGGAAGTCCCATTCCGAGGCATACCACGTAGGTGAACATGGCATTGAGTCCCATGCCAGGTGCCTGTGCGTACGGCACGTTTGCCACGAAAGCCATGATGAACGTTGCGATGGCAGCTGCCAGGATCGTCGCTACGAATACGGCACCCCAGTCCATGCCGGTCTGGCTTAGAATGCTCGGGTTTACGAAGATGATGTAAGCCATCGTCATGAATGTGGTGATGCCTGCTACGATCTCTGTCCTGACATTAGTGCCCTGGGCCTTGAGTCCGAACAGCTTGTCCAACATAGATTTCCCCTCCCATGAGATTTAAGAGATAATTACTTAACGGACATTCGTCACGTCCGGTCAAGTCTTTACAGCAATAGGCCAATGTTCGTGCTTCGATTCCTTGATCATGCTGGGTTGGTGAATTATGCTTACATAAAACTGTAACTGTCCACCCTGAACGTTCATATGGCCAGGGTCCTCCGGACCCTTATATTTCAAGCATTTCAAAGTGTTGTCCCAATGTGCTTTTCACGCTTCTAATACTATCAAATGAGAACTCATTTTGTCAACCAATAAAAACACAAAACACGAACGTTTTGCAGGCTCTCTTTTGTAATATTCGTATAATCGCCATTATTCGCGGATTTATTCAGCCAATCCTCTTTTGCCGAGGATGTAGATCGCCGCGAAACCGGCAATGAACGCCGCCACAGATGCCGGAAGCTGCCAGCCCCGGGGGGCTCCCGGGTATACTTCTGCAAGGGAACCCGCCACAAATCCGATTATTAGCATGTATGTCTTCCGGGGATATTTCTGCAGGAATCTCTCCACGGCTTTTGCAGTGCCGAATATGCCAATGGCCATGCCGATGCCGAGCGGTATCAGGAACGGGATGTTAAATGTGTTTATGGCATTCAGCGTAACCTCGTACATGCCCAGCACCAGCAGCATGAAGGACCAGCTGATGCCCGGAAGAACGACTCCGACGGCGATGATGAATCCCGAGACCAGCAGGAATATGTAACCTGCCAGGCTGCCGGCTGTCGCCATGTCTATCAGGGACTCGGGCTCCAGCGACATGAGCAGCACTATTGCGGCGCCGAGCAAGAGGAATATGTAGTCGGAAATATGGCTCCATGCTGTGTCAGCGGAAGACCGGCTCCGCGATGTATTGCCCTGGGCGCGCTGTGCGCCGGTTTTGCCCGCCTGACCAGTGCGGCTTTCCGCCGCTTTTTTGAAGAGCAGCGGCAGCCCGCCTATGATGACACCCATAATCAGGTACCGCATGATATACGGATAGCTGGTTATCGCCCCTTCCATCAGGCGGCTGAAAATAAGCACGCCGGCCGCTCCTCCTATCCCGACCTGGATGAGGAACAGCAGGTTGTTTTTCAGATCCTTGAAAATCGTCGCCACACTGTGGACGAGCCTGTCATATATACCAAGCACTATCGCCATGGTCCCGCCGCTGACACCCGGCACCATCATGCTGATCCCTATCACGACACCCTTGATTATGTTCTTCAGATATTCCACGGACACACTCTCCTGCTTATGTATTTGGTTCAGTTTATATTCTGCACCGGGGTGTTTTTATTCTGATTTTCTAATTATGGTATTTTGTACCCGGGTGCTTGGAATTCTGATGTTTTCATTCTGAAGTCTTGCGTTCTGTGTCTTGTGTTTTGATGTTCTGTGTGCTGATGCTTCTTATTTAAGTACTCAGCATCCTGGTTTTTTGCATTCCGATGCTTAGTATTCCAGTATTCCTCACCCTGTTTTTTGCGTTCTGATGATCATTTTTAAGCTCTTTTTATACCTTTTATATATATGTCTTTTATACGTCGTTTTTTGATGTCCGTATATGCCCTTTTCCTTCATGCATCCATGAAATGTTTCAGAGCATGGCCGTTGAGATAGTCAAAGAGCCTGCCCTGGTACCGCCCTTCCCTGATCATCTTTTCCACTATCATATCCTGGATCTTCCACCAGCTGGTATACCAGTTGCAGAAAAGAGACCTTCCGGAAGGCGACCTTCCGATAAGGCGCTGAACCACGATATCCGGATCCAGGTATTCGAGAAAACTGATGGTCCTCTCTATGAACTCATCCATGCTGAGCGGCCTGAACCTGCCTTCCTTGTAAGCCCGGCCCAGCGCGGTATTTTCGAGTATATACAGCGAGTGGCACTTGACCTGGTCGGTTCCAAGGGCCGAAAGCACTTTTGCCGCTTCGATGACATCGTTGATATCATCGGCAGGCAGGTCGTTTATCATGTGGACGCAGACCCCAAGGCCTGCCCTTTTGATCCGCAGCACCGCATCTATGAACTCGGCCAGGCCGTGACCCCTGTTGAGCCA
>JAKOPX010000163.1 GCA_029778665.1 Bacillota bacterium
CTTCCACATGACTGGCGGTATATCTGACCCACAATCCTAATACACTGTGATAAAGGGGGTATCATTATATGAGAACAGACCAACTGCTGATGTCAAGTCTCGACATAACGGAAGACGGCTATATTTTCAAAGGCCAGTTCATACTCAGCAGCGGGGACAAGTCCAGGCACGTCGATATAGAAGAACTCGAAAACCAGTCATGCCTGGAAGAACTGAAAAACTACTTCGAATTGGAAGAGTCTCCGGCAGAAATAAGGAACATACTGATCGATATGGTAGTAGAAAAAGCCCAGATAGGCTCCAAGATCCGTGAAGGAAAGAATTTCGGGGAATTGCCGGTAAAGTAAACAGTTGATCCCGGCTACAGCCGGATAAGTATGTCAGGCCACCGCATCTGAAACTGTGCACAGGCATGTGTAACTGCATTTCAGCTGCGGTGCCTGTGTTTACTGTCCGGTATTGCCCGTGCCGGCATCACTGGATTTCCCTGATGCAGACTCCCGCAGTTTCCTCAATGCCTCCCTTTCAGGCAGCGGCCTGCTTATGTAATATCCCTGCAGTCTGTGGCACCCGTTACGGATAAGGTAATCGTACTGATCCCTGTTCTCAACTCCATCGCCGATGATATGCAGTTGTGCACTCCTGGCGATCTTGATCATGAAATCCGTCAATATTTGGCTGTCTTCGCTGATCGTTATTATATCAGCAAAGGTCTTGTCCAGTTTTACCGACGTAATGGGCAGCTTGCGCAGGTAATTCAGCGCCGAGTACCCTCTTCCGAAATTGTCAAGCACGATCCTGACGCCGTGATTCCTGAGGGTGTTCAGCTTGTCCGTCACCAGGTCGTAATATTCGATCAGGATGCTCTCAGGCACTTCGAGCTCAAGGTTATGCGGTTCGATATCGGCAATTTCGATTATTTCCAGGACCGAGTCCGCAAAATCGTCCTGCAGGATCTGCATCTTCGACACATTGACCGAAACGGTCCTGTCACCAAAGCCTTCCTGCTGCAGCCTTTTCAGGAATATGCATGCGTTTCTCAGCACCCACTCCCCTATCGAAACGATCATGTTGGTATCTTCGGCCACTTTCAGGAACTTTCCGGGCATCACGAAGCCCATCTCGTCGTTCCTCCACCTGATAAGCGCCTCAAATCCCGAGATCCTGTCCTTCTCAACGCTGTATTGCGGCTGGAAGTAAAGCTCGAACTCGCTCTTCTCCAAAGCGTTCCTCAGGTACCTCTCGGTGTCCACCCATTCATGGATCGTGGAAACCATGGATTCGCGATAAATGACGATCCTGTTCTTGCCGGACTCTTTTGCCTTGAAAAGAGCTATCTCTGCGCATTTCAGCAGGTCGTTCATCGTTCCTCCGTGGTCAGGATACATGGAAACGCCTATGCTCACGGAATGGAAGAATGACTTGTCCTCAACGACGACTGCTTCCTTGAAGCTCTTCAGTATCTTCAGCGCAAACTGCTCTATATCCAGGACCCCTCTGATATCCCTGTAAATGACGATGAACTTGTCCCCCGCCAGCCTGTACAGGTCACAGTTCTCTTCCATCAGGCCGGCCAGCTTGAAGCTTATCTCCTTCAGTATCAGGTTTCCGAAAGAGTGCCCGAGTGTGTCATTCACATATTTAAAATTGTCTATATCCAGAAAAAGCAGTGCGAATTTGCTGCCAGTGCCGGTTATCCTGCCGATATCCTCCTGGAGCGACATCTGGTTGCGAAGGCCTGTCAGCTGGTCGAAATATGCCATGTCGTACAGTTTCTTTTTCAATGCTGTCAGTTGCTCGTACGAGGTAGCAGCCTCCTTCTTCGAACCTTCCATCTCACTGCTTGCCTGGAGCAGTTCAAACTCCAGTTCCATCAGCCTTCTGAGCAGATTCTGCACCAGCACATATACTATGGCTGCTGACACGGCGACAAAAACCAGGCCTTTTACAATGCTGACCCATCTGCTTCCGTCTGTAAAAAGGCTTAGCAGGCTGTCAGTCGCTACTATCCAGATAACGCCTGCAACCATATAGATCAACGCAGTCTTCAGCGCTGTTTTTCTTCTGTCATTCATCACAGATCGCGACCATCCTTTCTCCCCTCTCTATGCTGACTTCTCTCAGGGCAGACTGTTACGGGCTCTGCACGTAAAGCCACGCAAGATAACCCTGCAGCCGGTACCAGCCTTCGCGGCTCTGCCGGTCACCCGGCCGGATCCTCCAGCGGCAGTGTAAAGTACACAGTCGCTCCTTCATCGACCTTTCCCTCTATCCAAACCTTTCCGTCATGCTTTTCTATGATCTTCTTTACGGTAACCAGCCCGATCCCGCTTCCTTCGAACTCATCGGACGTATGCAGTCTCTGGAACAATCCGAACAGCTTGCCCGAATATTTCATGTCGAAACCTATTCCATTGTCCCTGATATAGAAAACGTAATGGTCCTGGGTAATGGTGCATCCAACGGTTATGAGCGCCTTCTCCCTGATGCCGGTGAACTTCATTGAATTCGATATTACATTCTGCAGAAGCTGCCTGAACAAGATACGGTCCACGCTCACACACGGCAGGCTGGTCTCGATGCCGAGCCTGATGTCCCTGTCCGGGTATCCCAGTTTCAGTTCGTTGAACACTTCCGTCACCAGCGTCTCCATGTCCACCGGTTCCTTGTTCAGGACCGCCGCTGAAGTTTTCGAATACTGCAGTATCATATTGATCATATCAATGGATTCCCTGCTTATGGTACGAATGTTGTTCAGCATCTGGACCGCATCGCTGTCCAGCTTGTCGCCGAAATCCTCGAGCAGTATCTGCACATATCCGTCGACAGCCCGCATCGGGGATTTCATATCATGCGATACCGTATAGGCAAATGATTCCAGTTCGGCCACAGCCTCCCTCAGCTTAGCCGTCCTGTCGGCCACGCGTTTTTCCAGTTCAGCGTTTAACTGCCTGACCTCCTTCAGCGCTTTTTTGTACTCCGTGATATTCTCGAAGATCACTCCGAACTGGTTGTTTCCGATCAAAAACGGTTCGACGAGATAGTACTGCTTCCTCTGGGGATCATATGACTCGAACCGCTCCGACCTTCCCGTATCAAGCAGGTTCTGGTAACGCGCCAGGTCCCTGTTCGGGCTCCCGAAGACCTCCAGCCATGTCCTGCCGACAACCACTGTCTTTTCCATCCCTATATTCCGGAAAAACCCCGGGTTCACCATCAGGAACCTGATGTCGATGATTTTGCCCATGGAATTGAATACCGGTTCAAACACGAAAAACCCGTTCATCATTTTTTCAAAGAGCAATTCAAACTTATATTCGCTTATGCTCAGATCCTTCTGTACCGCTACGAGCTCATCATACTGCTTTTTGAGTTTCCTGCTTGCAAGGGACAGGTCCTCATACAGCCCGCTCAGTTTCATGTTGCTCTGTGACAGCTGTTTTTTCATCGCCTGCAGCTTTTTCAGGTAAAACAGAAGGACGGTGATAAGGATAAGCAGCATCACTATGACGACAACAGCAGCAAGGACCACGTCCCTGTGATCCTCAAGAAATGAACCGGGTTTGTTTATGATTTCGCTGCCCGCAGGGAGCAGGTCCGTATCGATGCCAAAACGCTGCAGCACCTTGTAGTCGAACACATACCGGGTAGTGTTCTTCTTAACGAAAGGTATACCCGATATATCTTCGCCTTCAAGTACCCTCAGGGCGATCCTTGCAGCTTCTTCGCCATGCAGAGTGCCCAGGACCATGCTTCCGCCTATCCCGCCGTTCCCGAATCCTATATCATACAGATGGTAGACGGGAACCCTGCTCTCCCGGTTCAAAACGGAGCAAAAATGCTCGTATCCCGGCAATTGATCACCATCGCCGGCAATAAGCGCCGAACAGACAACAATACTGTCATCCTCCGCTTTGCTGACAGTATCTAAAACATTTGCCGGATCACTGCTGTCGAGTGCGATCACTTCGGCCTCCGGTGCATATCCTCTGATGGACCCGATGGCCGATTCACCCTGCCTGATGTCGCTGGAACTGCCATTGGTGACAACGTATATTTTTCTTATGCCGGGATTTATCGCGAAAGCTGCCCTGACAGTGCCGACAGGGTCGATCTCCTCAACGACGCCTGTCACATTCGTCCTTTGGCCGATTATCTCCTTTGCCGCAGCTTCGCTTACACCCGAAAAAACGACAGGTGCATCCGAAAACAGCTCGGCACGGTTGTCCAAAGCAAACCTGAGCGCAACTTCATCAGTAGTTATGATGACATCTGTTTTTCTGGCTGAATACTTGTAGCGGCAGTACTCCCGGAACTGCTCAAGATTCCCGCTGTCCGGATAGTTTCTGTAGTCCATGTATTCCACATGTACGCTGCAGTTTCCCCCGGCATCAGCAAAAGTATTGAGTATGCCTTCATTCTGCCTGTTTGTCCATGCAAGTCCCTGGTCGTATGAATGGATGACCAGTATACTGTGCGTACCCTCTGCCGATGCCGCTGAAGTACAGGACATCACCATGACAAAACACAGCAGCAGCGCAGGGAGCAAGACGCGCATCGCTGTTACCGCAATGATGTGCCTGCTCAGGTTATATCTTTTAACCGGTCTTGTCCCGTGCAACATCACGATTCTCTCTGCTTTCGTTGAAATATTACAATGATTCTCCAGTTACAGCAAAAAAATCATATTTAATTATTCAACAAATTATATCAATATCCTTCATGAAAACGACAAATAATTGAGGTAGTTAAAGCATTATGGAATAAACCGGATAATTGCAGAGTATCTGATTTATAATTTATATTATATGGCATCGAATGATATACAGACATAAGGAACAATATCCGGCAGCTTCCGTCTATATACTGTCAGAAGAAACCGGGAGGTATGGCTTACATGAACAATACATTGAAAAACATCATCACAACATTGGTCATATGCGCTGTCGTCGTCTGTGCGGCACTGCTGATATACGACCGGTACGTACACGGCAGAGACCGGGTATCGGACCGGGAACCTGCCCCGCAGGAACAGAAGGATAATGGCCAGGCAAATGACGTCGAAAATCAGACAGGCAGTACCACGGACGAAAACGGCACTGACAAGACCGGCGATAACACCGGAGAGATGGAAGATAAAAAGGATGGAACTCCGTCCGGCGGGATAGACAAGGAACTGCTTTATGATGAAAACGGCATAATCAAACCTGAATATGCCGAAAAGCTCATAAAGGAAACCTCCGATAAAGTGATCCGGGCCCTTAAGGACAAAGACGCGCAGGCCATCTCAGACTTTGTACATCCTGAAAAAGGGGTGAGATTCACCCCCTACACTTCCGTAGATCTGAAGCAGGACCTGGTATTCACTGCAGAAGAAGTCAAAAACTTCTTCAATGACAAAAAGAAATACATGTGGGGATATTACGACGGAATCGGCGATGAGATCATCCTGACGCCGGCTGAATACTACGACGTTTTCGTTTACTCGAAAGACTTCGCCAATGCTGAAAAGATCGGGTACAATGAAATATTAAGTTACGGGAACGCAGTCGAAAACCAGTTCGAGGCTTACCCCGGCGCTATCATCGTGGAATACTACTTCTCAGGGTTCGATCCCAAATACGAGGGCATGGACTGGCAAAGCCTCAGGCTGGTGTTCGAAGAATATAAAGGAGACTGGAAACTGTCAGGTATCATCCACAACCAGTGGACTATCTGA
>JAKOPX010000164.1 GCA_029778665.1 Bacillota bacterium
AGACGACCTGGCTGCCGGACAGAGCACATTCATGGTCGAGATGTCCGAAGTGGCGTCCATATTGGAGAATGCCACGCCAAGGAGCCTGCTGGTGCTCGATGAGATAGGGAGGGGCACCAGCACTTTTGACGGCCTCAGTATCGCCTGGTCAGTTATCGAGTATATTTCCGACAGGGAAAAGGTAGGAAGCAGGACGCTGTTTGCCACCCATTACCACGAACTCACCGAACTGGAAGGCATACTGCCCGGCGTTAAGAATTACTGTATCGCTGTAAGGGAAGAAGGGGACGATATAATATTCCTGAGGAAGATCATCCGCGGAGGCGCCGACGGCAGTTACGGGATCCAGGTGGCAAAGCTTGCCGGTCTCCCGCAGGCTGTGACTGAACGCGCCAAAGAACTTCTGAGGGAGCTCGAGGCTGCAGACATAAGCAAGAGAAAGGCACGTCACAGGAAAAAAGCACCTGAAGGCCAGGTCGAGTTCTTTATACCTGAAAATCCGGAAAGCAAAGTCGCCGATGAGATACTGGAAGAACTCAGGGCTGTGGACATATCTGCCATGACGCCGCTCGATGCCCTGAACGTTCTGTACAGGCTGCAGCTTAAAGCCAGGAAGGGTTGAACATGGGAAAGATAATCATTCTGGATGAAAATACTGTCAACAAGATTGCTGCAGGCGAGGTGGTCGAAAGGCCGGCCTCTGTGGTCAAGGAGCTCGTTGAGAATTCAATCGATGCCGGCGCGACCGTCATAAATGTGGAGATACGAAACGGCGGTATTTCCTTCATACGGGTGACCGACAACGGATGCGGCATGTCGGAGGATGACGCGGCCATGGCTTTTGAAAGCCATGCCACAAGCAAGATAAGGCGGGCTGACGATCTTGTATCGATAACAAGCATGGGCTTCCGCGGCGAGGCACTGGCCAGTATCGCCGCTGTTTCCAGGGTCCGTATGCTGACCAGGACCCATGACAGCGTTCAGGGAGTCTGTGTCACCGTAGCCGGCGGTACCGTTGATGAAAACAAGCCTGCAGGTTGTCCGGCAGGTACCTCCATAACTGTGAGCGAACTGTTTTTCAACACGCCTGCAAGGTATAAATTTCTTAAAAAAGATGCTGCAGAAGCAGGATATGTTGCTGATATCCTGAACCGTATAGCGCTGGCACACCCGGAAATATCCTTCTCGCTTGTGAACAACGGCCGCAAGGTCATGCACACTCCGGGGAACGGAGACCTGAAAAGCGCGATTTTCAGCATTTATGGTGCGGAAACCGCAAAATATCTTGCAAAAGTCGATTATGAAGACAAGGGCATCAGTGTGACCGGTTTTGCCGGCCTGGCTGAAACAGCCCGTTCGAGCAGGGTCAACCAGTCGATATATATAAATAAAAGATATATAAGGAACAAGACCGTCACTTCCGCCATAGACGCGGCATATACAACTTTCATGATGAAAGGCAAATACCCGTTCATCGTGCTCAATATCGGCATCGACCCGTCGAAAGTGGACGTCAACGTACATCCATCGAAGATGGAGGTCAAATTTTCAAATGAACAGGATATTTTCAGGGCAGTATATCACGCTGTCAACAATGCGCTTTTATCGCATTCGTCCGTAAGGACGCTGTCCGACACCGGAAAAGGCCCGGGATCAGCTGAAAAAACGGGATATGGGGCAAGTACGGCACATACAAGTCAGGAAGCAAAACCCGGCTTCAAAACATATACCGGATGGACGTCACGTCAGGACAAAAACTCATATGTGAAAACACCATTCACCAGTGCATACACTCAGCAGGAATTTGAACTGGTCAAAAAGGAACTGGACCGCAAATACCATGAAGCAATATCGGGCAGGCAACCGGAACATGGGTCCGGCGGGACCGATTTCCGGGGAAATGTCCCGTGGGCAGCGGATCCATCCGGAGATAAGCCTGATGGTCTTCCGGACAAGCCTGACAGCGGGAACATTGAGTTTCAGGATGAGCTTGTCATCGGGAATCAAGCGGACATACGGGCAGGAATTTATGAGGACAGGCATGATGCCGCAGAAAACCAGGATGGCACAGGATATGTGAAAGACGGGACTGTCGCAGACAAGCCTGCGTTAAAGCGTGAAGCAGCCGAAGGGGATCAGACGGGACCCGCGGAGGCTGGTGACGGATTATCTGTTTTGCGGAGCAAACCGTCAGAGAGCAGGCATGATGATGAACAGGAACAATCAGGAGCAAAAACGGCCGATACGCCTGATATATCGCGCCTCTTTGAAAACACGAGGATCATAGGGCAGCTGTTTTCAACCTACATACTTCTTGAAGGCACCGATGAACTCTTCCTGCTGGATCAGCATGCAGCCCATGAAAGGATAAGGTATGAGAAACTTAAAAAAGCGTTTGAGCAGAGCAAGCCTGTATCACAGATGCTGTTGTCAGCAGTTCATGTCGACCTTACAGGTAGTGAATACGAATTTGCAATGAGCGAATCAGCATTTTTCGAAAAGCTGGGCTTTACATTTGAAAGTTTCGGAATGAATTCGGTAATTATCAGATCGGCGCCGCTTATCGACGACGACATGGACGTCAGGGAATGTTTCACTGACGTACTCGACTTTGTCATGAACCAGGACGGCGCCGACAGGAGTCTTACAGCTGACGAGGCACTTTACAGGCTGGCATGCAGATCTGCGGTAAAGGCGCATAAAAGGCTTGATGAGATTGAAATAAAAGCGCTGCTTGCCGACCTGTCGGCATTGGAAAACCCGTATACGTGTCCTCACGGACGTCCCGCGATATACAGGATCAGACGTTACGATCTGGAAAAATTGTTCAAGCGGATAGTATAATTTGAAAATTTACTGGTTACAATTGTCAGATAGGAGGGGGGACGGCAGGGATGGAACCTGTCATAGTAATAGCAGGTCCCACTGCTTCAGGAAAGACCCGTTTGTCCATAGAACTGGCAAAGCTCATAAACGGCAGCATAGTTTCCGCCGACTCGATGCAGATATACAGATACATGGATATCGGGACTGCAAAGCCTGACGGGGATGAGATGTCCGGCATCAGGCACTACATGATCGACGAGGTTGACCCGGACGAGAATTACAGCGTCGCCAGGTACAGGGAACGGGCTCTCGAATGTATCGCCGATATAATCAGGGAAGGCCGTCGTCCCATCGTTGCAGGCGGAACAGGCCTGTACATAAACTCTCTTATTTATAACATAAACTTCTCCGAGACCATATGTGACGAGGATCTGAGAAATGCCCTGAAGGCCGAAGCAGAACAGAAGGGAAACAGGTACCTTTATGAAAAGCTCATGAAGATCGATCCTGAAGCAGCCAAAAGGATACATGAGAACGACATCAAAAGGATCATCAGGGCGATCGAGGTCTACACCCATACCCAAAAAACGATCTCGGAGCACATAAGGATGTCAAGGCTCGAACCGCCGCCGTACAGATACATCGTTTTCGGGCTGCGATGGGACAGGGAGAAGCTGTACAGGCGCATAAACAAAAGAGTCGACGACATGATCAGGAAAGGACTGATCGAGGAAACCAGGCGGCTTGTCGAAATGGGCTTTGACAGAAAAGGCACTGCCATGCAGGCAATTGGCTATAAGGAAATATTACCTTATCTGAAAGGGGAGTGTTCGCTGGAGGAAGCTGTTGAAATACTTAAACGCAACACCAGGCGATATGCAAAAAGGCAAATGACATGGTTCAGGCAGATCCGGGAAATAATCTGGCTGGACATGGATGAAGATACCGACTGCAAAGAGGCTGCAGAGAAAATAATCCATCATTGTATTGAAACGTTTGGAATAATCTTGTAGAATTAAATTGGTCCTTACTTTTGAAAAACAGTTCGGAGTTAGGATATATGATCGAGGAGGATTGTCAGGTGAACAAATCAAATATCAATCTGCAGGACGTGTTTTTAAACCAGGTAAGAAAAGAACACCTTCCGGTGACCATCTACCTTACGAACGGTTTCCAGCTCAAGGGCATGGTGAAAGGTTTTGACAACTTCACCGTCATACTGGATACCGACGGAAGGCAGCAATTGGTATATAAACACGCTATTTCAACCATAAGCCCGATGAAACTGGTCAACTTCATTTTTAACGACAACAAGGAATAACTGACAGGTAATAATTTCAGAAGTCGGCAAAACCGTCACAACTTCCTGAAGACACCTGTAACCTTGCCGAGTATCGTAATATTGTCGCGGACGATGATGGGCTCCATGTACCTGTTCTGAGGCTGGAGCCTGATATAGTCTTTTTCCCTGTAAAAGGTCTTGACGGTCGCTTCATCGCCGATCAGCGCCACGACAATGTCTCCGTTGTTGGCGGTGGACTGTTGCTTTACGAGGACAAGGTCATTGTCCAGTATTCCGGCTTCGATCATGCTGTCTCCCTGGACCCTGAGCATGAACGCGGTGGAATTCTGGACAAAGTCAACAGGCAGAGGGAAGGTGTCTTCAATATTTTCAACAGCAAGGACAGGCTGGCCGGCTGTGACTTTGCCCACTATAGGCACATCGACCAGTTCTTTTCTTGTATATACATCCTTCTCTGCTTCATTGCCTTTCAGGGGTGTCTTCCTGGTTCCTCCGATGACCCTGATAGCTCTCGGTTTAGTTGGATCCTTTGCTATCAGTCCGTTTTTCCTTAGTTTTTCAAGATAACCGTGCACAGTGGAAGTTGACTTGAATCCGACTGCGCTGCAAATCTCCCGTACAGACGGGGGATAACCCTTCTCTTCGACCTGCTTGTTTACAAAATCCAGTATCTGCTGCTGTTTTTCAGTAAGCTTCCTGCTCATCCGATACACCCCTCTTTGGTACTGCTGCCCAGTAATTTTATCCACCGATCCCATTATATTAAAAATACATATGATTGTCAAACAGATGTTCGAAATAAATATTGACACAGAACACCTGTTCGTGTATAATCTTTACAGAACACATGTTCTGAAGCAGGTGATCGGTTCATGAAAAATGGAGATGTATTGAAAAAGCGCAGATACGTTCTTAAAGACCGCAGACGTTTCAGTATGTTTCTTATGGCGCTGACAGTCATCATGTGTGTCCTGGTTTTTGCAGTTGTCGTCAATGGTGCTGATTCCGAAGGTAAATACGAAACGGTTGTGGTCAAGAGGGGAGAGACTCTCTGGGATCTTGCGAAAGAATACAGGGGCAACACCGACATTCGCCGATACATAGAAAAGATAAAGGAAGTCAATGGGCTCAAAGACAGCACCATTTATGAAGGTGATATCCTAAAAATGCCGCTTTGAATCATCGCCGGCCCAATTCAGCCAACAGAGACTGCCATACGTCCATTCCGTAATTGTTCTGCCCGTCATCCTCCCGGTCCGGTATCGTGCCAAGCCTCCAAAGTGATATGCCTTCGATACCGAAATACCTTGCAAGTTTTACCTTCGCAGATACGCTCCTCTTATTCTCATACCATACCGTGTACTCGACTCCTGTTTCAGAGTCGGTATATTTCAGATAAGGATTTTCATAATCCTCGTGATAATGGAACGATATTTCTCTGCCGCTGTCCAGAAGTTTCATGAAGTTTTCCAGGTTGTATTTCAGCGGCACCTGGTTGAGTGTTTTGCCGTTTTGCTTTTTCCAGACGGTCCAGTCGAAAGATATCTGGAGCATTATTTTGCTTTTGTCCTGTACACCCGTCACCGGGTCGGTAACAGCCTGGAGCGCGTAGTAAACATCGGCTATCGGCGTCAGCGGAGTGGTCGTTACGCCGCGTTCCATCTCGGCAGTGGTGAGACGTTTGGCATCATAGTCATGTGCCATCAGTATCACTTTGTCAGCCAGCTCGCCTATCGTCCTGTAGTCATATCCGTCAAAGCTTGAAGCGCTCCGTCCGGGATGCATCAGCGGATGTACGGCGACAAGGAGCTTTTTGCCTTTGGGTTCCAGTTCATTCTTAAGTTTTCTGAGAAAATCATTGAGCCCTTTTTTGGCGTTTTCACCTTTCAGGCCTTCAAAGTCGATTACCACACCGTCAAACGAACCTGTTTCATTATCACGGGATACGCCGTCTAGAGCCGCAACTATATCGGCTATCACCTTTTCAGATGCCTCTGCGTTACTGAATACATATTCGGGCAGTCCGTACACGTCGCCGGTATCCGGATCTTTCACCCTGGTCGACTGAACGGCATACACCATCAGGTAAGCAGGCACGCCCGCATTTTTTGCCTCATCAAGCCTGCTGCTGAATCCGGCGGGAAGGTAGTAGTCGTTCTGTCCAAGCGCTGTCCGCGACATATTGAGGACTATTTTGCCGGAAGAGCTGTCATACGCGAGGCTGCTCCACCCAAAGCATACCGATGTGAGATCAGGTATCATGCCTTTCTGGGATGAGGAGCTTATTGCGTAAAAAGCGTTCAGTCCGCTGATCTTTCTGTCCATTACATCCAGCATCCTGACCAGCATTGCGGCAGCTTCTTCTCTCCTGAGCTGTCCGTATGGATTGAAGGCAGATGCCCTGCTTATTATCCCGAAGTCCCTCGCCATCGTAATATGCCCTGTGTATTCGTACACATCCGGATACGGAGCTCCGAGATAGTCAAGCATGCCGGCAAGCCTGCCGTAACCAAGGCCGTTTATGATCATTACAACGGCTTCCTGTCGTGTGATCAGGTCATTGGGTCTGAAAAAGCCGCCTTCATCTGAGATTATGCCATGCTTCAATGCGATTTCGACCGGTTTGTAATAAAATTTCTTCGGATCTTTATTGTCATAAAACGAGCCCTGCTGGGGTATTTCGTCATCGTATCCCAGCAGTTTCACCAGCAGTGTGATGAATTCGCCCCTTGATATGGTGCGCCCGTACCCAAACCTGTTATTTCCGATGCCATTCGTTACGCCCATGCGCCTAAGCCTGTGGACAGGCTCATATGCATAGCTGTTTTCGGGAACGTCGGAAAAAGGCTGTGTAATATCGCCTGCATCCTGATTGCCCGATATATACTGGGCATATGAAAAAGCTGATAATGAAACTATCATCAGGAACAGGACGAAGAAAGATATCATGTTTATATTTTTCTTAAGAAATTCGAGCATTTTGACCCCTGATAAATGTTATTTTTACATAATACAGCATTAGTTTATCATATTGGTACGAATAACTGCAACATTTGGAGAAGAGTGTGCTATAATAGGAAGGGTCAGCCATATGGATGATTTGCGGACGGCTGATACCGGATATAATATCGATATATGAAATCACAGATGTTTCAGACGTCTGCAACGAATATACGGATTTGAAGAGGTATGTAATGATATCCGAGATATATCTGGACAACAGTGCAACTACAAGACAATATGATGAAGTAACTTCACTGATGGCCGAGGTGGCTTCCCGAAATTACGGCAACCCATCGTCGCTGCATACGAAAGGGATAGAAGCTGAAAGGCTCATTACCGGCGCCCGGGAGACCATAGCTGAAATACTTGGAGTCCAGCCTTCTGAAATTTATTTCACTTCCGGCGGCACCGAGTCCAACAATCTCGCAATACTTGGGTATCTTGACGCAAATCCCAGGAAGGGGAAACATGTTATAACCACCAGGATCGAGCACCCGTCCGTTCTGGAAGTATTCAGGCATCTGGAAAGCAGGGGCTACAGCGTGGATTATCTCGATGTGGACGAAGGCGGCAGGATTGTTCCTGAACAACTGGAGAAAAAAATAAGGCCGGATACTGCCCTGATAAGCATCATACTTGTCAATAACGAAACAGGTACGATACAGGACATAAAAAAGATATCGGCCATCAGGGACTCGGTGAACCGGCAGGCAGTCATCCATGCGGACGCCGTCCAGGCGTTCGGCAAAATGCAGATTTCTCCCTCGAAGTCAGGGATAGGCCTTATGTCGTTCAGTTCACACAAGATACACGGCCCCAAAGGTATTGGTGCATTGTATGTATCAAAAGGGATACGGATAAATCCGCTGCTATACGGAGGGGGCCAGGAGTCGCTGATACGTTCGGGGACGGAAAATGTGCCTGGCATAGCCGGTTTTGGTCTTGCAGCTAAAATGACAGCTGTAAGGATCGAAGAAAACCTGCAGAAGGCAGCCCGCCTCAAACAGATACTGGTCGATGGTCTGGCGGCATCTGATATCGTACACCGGGTCAATTCGCCCGACGATGCACTGCCATATATAATCAATATATCATTCAGGAATGTTAAGGCTGAAGTGCTGCTCCATCATCTTGAGCAAAGAGGTGTTTACGTTTCAACAGGCTCGGCCTGTTCATCGCACAAAAAGAGCAGGAGCCACGTCCTGGCAGCGATGAACATAGATCCGGCCCTGATCGACGGCGCCATCAGGTTCAGCCTTTCTCACATGAACACGGAAGAAGATATCAGGTTGACACTCGATGCATTGAAGGATATCATTCCGGTTATAGATATCAGTAAAAAAAGGAAATCCGTGAGGAAGTAATCGGGAGGAAGTAATGAAAAAAGTCATACTTGTGAGATACGGAGAAATAATGCTCAAGGGACTGAACAGGCCTGCGTTCGAAGACAGGCTCATACGCAACATAAAAAGGTCGTTGAACGGACTAGGTAAAACAACGGTGAGCCGTTCGCAGGCCAGGATATATATCGAACCCGAGCAGGACGATTTTGACTTTGAGAGCGCTGTTTCAAGGCTTGTCAGAGTTTTCGGCATCGTATCGGTGAGCATCGTCTGGAAGGTCGAATCGGATTTTGAAACTATAAAAAAGCATTCGGCAGAGATGGTCAGGGACTATGTGGCAAAGCTGGGCGGAAGCGCGGCTGCGGGCAGGGAAAGCGGACAGGCAAACGCGGGCGGAAAAGTAAGTTTCAAGGTCGAATCCAAGAGAGGAAACAAAAGATTCCCGCTGGAGTCGCCCGAGATATCCAGGCAGCTTGGCGGATACCTGCTGAAGAACGTCCCCGGACTGAAAGTGGATGTGAATGATCCGGACTTCTTATTTTTTGTGGAAGTCAGGGAATACACGTATATATATTGCGATATAATACCCGCATTCGGAGGGCTGCCTGTAGGCACGAGCGGTAAAGGGATGCTCCTGCTTTCAGGAGGGATCGACAGCCCGGTAGCAGGATGGATGATGGCAAAAAGGGGCATGGAGATAGAAGCGGTGCATTTCCATACCTATCCTTATACCAGTGAACGCGCAAAAGACAAGGTGATTTCACTGGCAAAGATACTTTCGCAGTATTGCCAGCGCATCAGGCTCCATATAGTGCCGTTTACCGAGATCCAGCTCGAAATAAACGACAAGTGTCCCGCAGAATATCTGACGATAATCATGCGGAGAGCGATGATGAGGATAGCTGAAAGGATAGCTGCCCAAAATGGCGCCATAGCGCTCATTACAGGCGAAAGCCTCGGCCAGGTTGCCAGCCAGACGGCAGAAGCCATCGCTGTCACAAACAACGCGGTAAGCATGCCGGTATTCAGGCCTCTGATCGGGATGGACAAAAATGAAGTGGTGGAAATTGCAAGAAAGATCGATACATATGAGACATCGATCCTCCCCTATGAAGACTGCTGCACAGTTTTCGTAGCGAAACACCCCAAAACGAAACCGAAACTGGAGGAGGCTAAAGAATACGAAAGCAGGCTGGATCTTGAAGAACTGATCGGACGAGCCGTCAGAGATACTGAAACGCTAGACATTGGTGACTAATTCCACGCATGCGCAGCAGGCCGTTATGACAACAATATTATACGCAGAGTGTATTGGGGAAGGTTGTTGTCAATGACGGTCTCTCGGAGAAAAAGCCTGAAATGGCCCTTATACGCCGCAATTCTGATACTGGCCGCAGTTTCGGCCACTTTTATGATACTGGCAAAAAAATATACCGGTGATACTATCCGCAAAGGTATCAGCATAGAGAACACGGACGTTTCATGGCTAAGTGCCGGGGACGCCAGGAAACTGGTGGAAGATGCGCTAAAAAAGAGCTATGCCGAAGACATACTGACACTGACTTATGGCGGGCGCAAATGGGATATCAGACTGAGTGACATCGATTACCGCTTCGAAGTTGACAGGGCAGTCGATAAAGCTTTCAGCATCGGAAGGGA
>JAKOPX010000165.1 GCA_029778665.1 Bacillota bacterium
GACTATACGGTGTACTTCCTTCGAATTTTTGTCAAGCACTGCCGCTATCTTCAGCACATCCCGGAGTATGCTCTCCTGGTTCGCCTGTTCTGTCCTGATATCCATTATTTTTTCGTCACTGAAGGTATTCGATATCTTTGTCGAAAAAATAAGCGACAGGGAGAACATCAGAACACAGCCAAACTGTATCAGATAATCCGTTGTTTCGAAACTGCTGTTTTTGCCGATGAAAAACATCAGATAAGCAATGCGTGCGATATTTATCGCCATAAATGCGGCACTGCCTGTTATCACCAGCTTCAGATCGAAGTACAGCAAATAGCTGAGTACAATAGGGAACATGTACGAAAAGACCATCATCCTGTCGGTCGGAGCTGTGAACATGACAAATGCATAGAGTATGAAATACCCGGACAGTGTCACGTACTTCATTATATTTGAACGGTTGTTTTTCCGGTATATCAGCGTGGCTATGACCATGGGAACGACCATTAACGCTGTCAGTACCAGCAGGTATGGCAAAGTCTTTTCGCCCTTAAGGTATTCCAGCAGGTACCCTGTTATAAGGAAAATATCGATCCCCCAGTTGAGAACCAGTACGAATTTGTTGACCCTTCTCGAAGTGGCCTTATAGTCCACGACCCTTCTTGAGGCGACTTTGTAGTCCATACCTGACCCTCCTCAACATAATTCGCGGTATCATATTTCATTATATACTATTTTTAGTATATATTAAAAATTATTTTGCTTAAATTTAACGAGTTTGGTTACAGGTATGGATTTTTAAGAGAAAAAGTAGCATAATAGAAAAAAATATTCCGAGCAGAAAATGTCAGGAGGTCGGTGTATAGTGAATCAGGAGATAAAAATCCAGAAAACGCAGAACCCCAGGCCCAGGCCGGATCAGAAAAACCTGGGATTCGGCAGGTTTTTTTCAGATCATATGTTCATCATGGACTATAATCCCGAAAAAGGCTGGCATGACCCGCGCATAGTCCCGTACGGACCATTGTGCCTGGAACCCTCCACGATGGTGTTCCATTACGGCCAGGCTATATTTGAAGGCCTGAAGGCTTACAAATCTGCTGACGGCAGGATATTCCTCTTCAGACCTGACATGAATATGAAAAGAATCAACATTTCCAACGACAGGATGTCGATACCTCCCATTGATGAGGAGTTCGCCGTCGAAGCAACAAAGGCACTCGTCAGTCTGGACAGGGACTGGATACCGTCTGAACCGGGAACATCGCTTTATATCAGGCCGTTTATCATTTCCACGGATCCCTTCCTCGGCGTCAGGCCGTCCTATACATACAAGTTCATAATAATA
>JAKOPX010000166.1 GCA_029778665.1 Bacillota bacterium
AGAGGCACATCCCAGCCGGTATCGATTATCTTTCTGTTGAATTCAGCTATGTCGTTGTATCTTGTCACCACGTTTTTAAGCGTGTATTTGTAGATGAAGGTCTTGCTTGTGTTCCTGCTCTTTTCGAAAACCTTCAGATGAGCTATTTCGTCGTCATGGTATATGTTATAAGTGCCCGGACTGCCGGCGGCATCATAATCGGTCGTGGAGTTTACCGAGAACTCCCTGATATTGGTGCCGTCTTCCTCGACGAATACTTTCAGGTTTGCAATACCGTCGGTCTTCTCGTAATCTATGTCCCTTAGGACGCCGTTGAATTCGCCAATGAAATTGTATGTGATCCTTTCTTCCACGCTGGCAGAACCGTCAGGTCCAATGACGACATCGACGTTATAGCCGATGATATCGTAATACCTGCTGTCTGCGTAAACGCCCGTGCGGAATGCCGCTGATGCCAGCAAAAACACTAATAAAAAAAACACAGATCTTATGGCTTTTTTCATTTTATCCGCGCACCTCACCAAATCATCGCCGGCCGGATTGCCTGCCGCTGATTTATTACATGCTGCTAACTAAATTCTACCACATTATACTTGACATGCAATGCGTTTGTTTGCCGAAAATGTGCGGCAATATGTGTGTCAGAGCGGCGATATATGTACCGGGCATGAATAATCGGGGGATAAAGTCGAACAATATTGATAGCACCAGATCCAATGCAGCCGGGGAAGAAGGCAAAGAGGAAACGGACGGCACAGGCTGAACGGAGCGGGGTGCGGGCGTACCACAGGAACGTGGCACAAAACAGCCGCAGTCGTGAAAGGAGCACACTTTGTGACGGGACAGACGGGCAAAAATATGGAACAAGACGGGGATATGGGCAATGGCAAGGTCCGGGGACCAGTCAGAGAAACCGGCCGCAGGAAGCGCCCGAATTTCCTGCTGTGTGCGGTGATCGGCCTCGTGACGGGCCTCGCCAACGGACTGTTCGGCTCCGGCGGCGGCACGATAGCAGTACCGGCGATGGTACACCTGCTGAAAGCGGAAGAGCACAGGGCCCATGCCACAGCCATAGCAGTGATACTGCCGCTTACGGTCGTAAGTTCCGTGTTTTATATCACAAAAGGCTATGTTGACTGGGGAATAACGATCAAGGCAACGCTTGGAGGGCTTGCCGGAGGATATATCGGCGCGAAGCTGCTGAACAGGTGTCCGGATAAGCTGCTCAGGAGGATCTTCGCGGCGTTCATGGCGGCAGCAGGTCTGAAAATGATTTTCTGACACTGCTGATGCAGGGATTTTCTGCGACTGTAGAAAGTTTCTTTGATCAGGGCGGTATAAGGGGAAGATGGTTTGAACAACTGGAACTGGATCGTTTTATTTCTGGCCGGGCTTGCGTCAGGGATCGTGAGCGGTATGGGGATGGGCGGAGGCGCCATACTCATACCGGTGCTCGTCCTCGTCGCGAACCCGGGACAGCACATCGCTCAGAGCGTCAACCTGCTGTATTTCATCCCGACAGCGGTCGTGGCGTTGGTAATACATATAAGAAACAAGAGCATCGATTTCAGGATGGCGGTCCCCATCATCATTTTCGGCCTGGCCGGAGCGCTGGCGGGTTCCTGGATAGCTGCATCCATGGATGCAGGCCTGCTTAGGAAGTTTTTTGGAGGGTTCCTGTTGGCCATGAGTGCGTATGAGATGTTCAGAAAGGGCAGGAATAACGGCGGGAAGTAATTTTTTATTCACAAATCGTTCGCAATAGTGGTATAATATTTAATCAATCATGGTACAGGAGGTAAGCTTTGGGGAACAGAAAAATTGCGGAAACGGCATACGGGATACTCGAGGATAAAAAGGCCAGGGATATCGAGATAATCGATATTTCGGATGTGTCGATCCTCGCGGATTATTTCATCATTTGCAGCGGTACATCGAGTACTCATATAAAGACGCTGGCGGACGAGCTTGAACTGAAGATGGGCGAAGCCGGCTACAATCTGCTGCACAGGGAAGGTTACCAGAGCGCCAGATGGATCCTGCTTGATTTCGGACAGCTGGTCGTACATATATTCAACGAGGAAGACCGGAAATTCTACAACCTGGAACGGTTATGGTCCGAGGGCAGGATCAGGACACCGGACGAACTCGAACAGTCCTGATCCGGAAGGCTGATGATCTGCAGGAAGGTATAGTCCTTTCTGGTTAATGGATCAGTTTATCGTTAGGTTTGAAAATATGGTTACAAATCAGCTTTTACTAATAAATCAGCTTATAAATCGCCCGATCTGAAAGGAGCTGTTTATTTTGGCATACTCAACGAATATAGACGAGAAGTGGCAGAAGAAATGGGAAGAAACCGGTTTGTACAGGTTCGACCGCGATAATCTTGATAAGAAGCTATACTGCCTCGAAATGTTTTCATATCCCTCGGGGGCAAATCTCCATGTCGGCCACTGGTACAACTACGGGCTGACGGATACATGGGCAAGGCTTAAGAGGATGCAGGGCTGGAACGTGTTCCATCCCCAGGGGTTCGACGCATTCGGCCTGCCTGCCGAGAACTATGCGATAAAAACAGGTATCCATCCCAAGGATTCTACATATGCGAATATCAGGACCATGGAAGAGCAGCTCAGGAAAATGGGCGCTACCTTTGACTGGGACTACGAGGTGATCACCTGTGCTCCCGAATATTACAAATGGACCCAGTGGATCTTCCTGAAGCTTTATGAACACGGGCTGGCATACAGGAAGAAGGCGCCTGTGAACTGGTGTCCGAGCTGCAAGACCGTTCTTGCCAATGAGCAGGTGATCGACGGCGCATGTGAGAGGTGCAAGAGCGAAGTCACCAAAAAGGACCTGACACAGTGGTTCTTCAAGATCACGGATTATGCGCAGGAACTGCTGGACTGCCTGCCGCAGCTGGACTGGCCTGAAAAGACGAAAAAGATCCAGCAGAACTGGATAGGCAGGTCGGAAGGCGCCGAGATCGTATTTGAAGGCGCGGACGGAAGCTTTTCGTTCAAGGTTTTCACAACAAGGGCTGACACGCTGTATGGCGTGACTTACGTGGTACTGGCGCCGGAAAACGAGCTTGTGGACAGGATAACCACGCCTGAATGCAGGGACGCCGTGGAACAGTACAGGGAACAGGCGAAGAAACAGACTGAAATCGAGAGGATGTCGACCGTAAGGGAGAAAACCGGCGTATTCACCGGCGCATATGCGATCAACCCGGTAAACGGCGACAAGGTGCCGATCTGGATAGCAGACTATGTGCTTGCAGGATACGGCACTGGCTGCGTCATGGCAGTACCCGCCCATGATGAGAGGGACTATGAATTCGCAACGAAGTATAACCTACCCATTAAGCGTGTCATTAAAGGCGGGGAAGGTGTCGACGATGCGCTGCCATTCGTCGAAGACGGCATTCTGATCGACAGTGCCGAATTCACAGGTATGGGTTCAGCCCAGGCAAGGCAGGAGATAGTCAAAAAGCTCAACGGGCAGGGCAAAGGCGAATTCAGGGTCAATTACAGGCTCAGGGACTGGCTGGTCTCGAGGCAGCGTTACTGGGGAGCCCCGATACCGATAATCTACTGCGACGATTGCGGAATCGTGCCCGTTCCTGAAAAGGACCTGCCGGTGGAACTGCCGTATAATGTGGAATTCACTCCGGACGGAGAATCACCGCTGGCGAAGTGCAGCGAGTTCATCAATACAACATGCCCGAAGTGCGGCAAGCCGGCGAAAAGGGACCCTGACACTCTTGACACTTTCGTGTGCTCGTCATGGTATTTCCTGCGCTATCCCGACAACAGGAACTCTGAAAAGGCGTTCGACACCGGGTGGATCAATAAGATGCTGCCGGTGGACAAGTACGTGGGCGGCGCGGAGCATGCTGCGATGCACCTGCTGTATGCAAGGTTCGTGACGAAAGCCCTGCGTGATATGGGATACCTGAATTTCGACGAACCGTTCCTTTCGCTGGTCCACCAGGGCACGATCCTTGGCCCGGACGGCAACAGGATGAGCAAGTCCAAGGGCAACACGATATCGCCGGATGATTATATACAGGAGTACGGCTCCGATGTTTTCAGGATGTACCTCGGCTTCGGCTTCGCGTATACCGAGGGCGGTCCGTGGAGCGATGACGGCATCAAGGCCATTTCGAGGTTCGTCGGAAGGGTGGAAAGGCTGATCGAATCGGCTGCCGCACTGGACAGGACACTTGAGGGCGAATACGGCGCCGAGGAGAAGGAACTGGATTTCGTAAGGCATACCGCCATAAAGGGAGTTACCGAGGATGCGGACAGGTTCCAGTTCAACACGTCGATAGCGAGGATAATGGAGCTTGTCAACGCGCTTTACAAGTACGAAAGCACTGGCAGGAAAAACTACAGGCTCTATGTTGACACCGTGATGGATCTCCTCAAGCTGCTGGCTCCATTCGCACCGCACCTTGCCGAGGAACTCTGGGAGAAAATGGGCGGACCCTATTCGATCTTCAGCCAGGAGTGGCCCAAATGGGACGAGCAGAAGCTTGTCAGGGACGAAGTGGAGATAGTGATCCAGCTCAACGGCAAGATCAAGGAGAAGATCATGGTGCCCTCAGGCCTTGACAAATCTCAGACCGAGGAAGCCGCGATGAATAACGCAAAGGTAGCCGACCTGCTGGAAGGCAAAACTGTCTTAAAGGTCATAGCAGTACCCGGCAGGCTGGTCAATATAGTCGTGAAATGAATAAGTGGGGCTACCGAAAGGCAGCCCCTTGTTATTGAAAAATATCTGCCTGACGATCCACCCCGGTGAAAGAGTGGCCCTGGTCGGGTATAACGGTTCAGGCAAGACAACGCTGATCAAGCTCATAATGAGACTCTACGATCCCAATGAGGGAGATATCCTGTATAACGGCATCAATATAAGGGATTATGACGTACATGATTACAGAAGACGTATTGGGACGATCTTTCAGGATTTCAGGATCTCTGCGGCAACTGTCGGAGAAAATGTAGTCCTCGACAAGGATGAGGAGACCATTGAAAGGAAGTGCGGGCCGGCCGTGATCAAAGCGTTGGAGTACAGCGGTTTTAAGGAACGCAAGTTCCATCTGAAAACACACACGGCTGCTGCCTGAAGGGGCAACAGCCGTCTATTTTAACAAGCTGAGCACTTTTTCCGCATGACACTCCTCAACCCCAGAGAATCACTTCCTGCCGGGGAGTGTCACCGAACTTTTCATGCGCGTGAAATTCCTCAGCCACAGAGGAATACCTCTTGCAAAGGAATGTCACCGAACTTTTCATACCTGTGACACTCCTCATCCCAAAAGAATACTTCCTGCAGAGGAGTGCACCGTTTTTTCATGCGCGTGACATTCCTCAGCCACAGAGGAATACCTCTTGCAGAGGAATGTCACCGAACCTTTCTCAGCTTATCTTCTCCATATACCGTTTTATCTTCCTGGTCGAAGTCTTGGCGAACTCTTCCTGGCGTATCGTGAACCGGAGTATGCGCTTGTACAGCGGCATCTTTTTGTTGACGTTCCTGACTTCGGCGTCTATGATCCTGAAGACTTCGTCCTCGGTCACTTCCGTCTTGCCAAGCCTTTCCTTTATGATATCCATGGCAGGGACGATTATGGCATACACGAAAGTTTCCTCTGAAGCCTCGTCGTCTTTTCCGTAGACCAATGATTCCGCTATGAACGGGCTCTTGTTGAGGTAAGCTTCCACTTCCTCAGGATATATGTTTTTGCCGTTCTTGGTGACTATGACATTTTTCTTTCTGCCGGTTATGTTGAAGAAACCTTCCCTGGTCATCCTGCCCAGGTCGCCGGTATGGAACCATCCATTCCTGAGGGCCTTTTCAGTAGCCAGGCTGTTTTCGAAATAGCCAAGCATTACGTTGCTGCCTTTTACAATGATCTCACCTATGCCCTCCTTGTTGGGCTTGTAGATCATGACTTCATTGCAGGGCAGGGGAAGCCCGACGGAATCGTCCCTGAACCTCTCCAGCTGGTTCACCGTGACGATTGGAGAACATTCTGTAAGCCCGTAGCCCTGCATCAAAGGAATGCCGAAATCGCGGAAGCCTTTGGATACGGCGGGTTCAAGAGCAGCTGCCCCTGAAATGATCAGCCTGAGCCGGCCGCCCATGTTTTCATGTATCTGCCTGAACAGTTTCTTCCTTATGTCGATTCCGAACAGCAGAAGCAGTTTGCTGATCCCAAGTGCTGCCTTGACCTTGTATGCTGATTTCTGCTTATTGATGGAGTCCCATATCTTTTTGTACATGGATTCCAGCAGGAGCGGTACGGCCATGATGATCGAAGGGCTCGTTTCCTTCATGTTTCTGGCGATATGCCTGAGCCCTTCGATGAATGAGATCCTGCATCCATTGTACAGCATCAGCAGGAAACTGGTGGTACATGCATATGTATGATGGAGCGGAAGCATGATCAGTGTCGAATCGGTATCGTCTATGTACAGGACAGAGCAGACAGCCATGATGTTGGAGACTATGTTCCTGTGCGAAAGCATGACGCCTTTGGCAAGATCCGTCGTGCCCGAGGTAAAGATCAGGACGCCGAACGCATCGGGATCGATTTCTGCGTCTATATATGTACGGTCGCCTGCATCCAGCAGTTCCGAGCCCTTCTGCAGGAGCTTTTTCATGGAAAGAAACCTGCCGTCGTCATCGCCTGCGTCCATGTTGATGAAGTATTCAACGTGCGGGACTGCAGCCGATATGATCCTCATATCTTTTTCGTGCTTCCCGGAAAAGACCACTGCGCTGGCATGCGAACGGATCAGCAGATTTTCTATCTCATCCCTTGGCAGTTCCCTGTCGAGCGGAACGATGATGCCTACACCGTTTGCAACAGCCAGATAAGTCAGGCACCACTCGTAGCGGTTTTCACCAATGACAGCGATGAACTTGCCCTTAAGCCCGAGGTTCACCAGGGCAGTACCGAATGAGTCCACTTCTCTTTTGAATTCCCTGTATTTTATACTTCTGTAAGTCCCGTCTTCCGATTTGAGATAAAAAGCTTCATTATCGCCGTAAAGTTCGGCGCTTTGCACGAGCATATCCTTGAAATCCCTTATCTGGCGAACTTCACGGTTAGGTTTCGTTGTCATTAAAAACACCCCTCGAAAAAAATGGCGGGAATGCTGCGATTCTCCGCCCATATATTATATATTATGTTGCGTTTTTCAGTAAATACCTGACGGTCAGTAGTACCTTCTGCTGCGGGCCCTCCGTGACAATGCCCTGACGAACAGCCTGACGATAAGCAATAGAATGATGAGTGCTGCACAGCATATGGCGATTTTGAAATAGAGGTTTTCAGTAATGCTTTCTATGACAGTCTGAGGGTTTTGCGTCAGTTCAACAAGTGAGACAGGGGCCGGTTTGTATTCGATATCCCTTGCGGCTATCAGTTCCACCCTTCCGATGGAGACGCCGTCTTTCAGGAATTCGACATATCCGATCCTGTCACCCTTGTTGACCGGTGCGTGGATTTCGCCGTTTATATGTGAAACTTCCTTGATATCCCTCTGTGAAACATCCTTTGGGAGCACGCAGACCAGGGAATCCTCAGCTACCAGGTCGAGACCGTATATGTCAGCCGCATCTTCTACCTTTATGTTGCGGTATACCCGGCCTTTCTGTATCAGTTCGACGCGTTGAAAGTTAGTGAACCCGTAATCAAGCAGTTCCTTTGAATATTTCCTGACGTTTTCAGCGGCGCCCTCGTTTTTGACGCCCATCACGACAGAGATCAGTTCCATGCCTTCTTCGTTCCTTGCGGATGAAATCAGGCAATAGCCTGCAGGTCCGGTGAATCCTGTCTTTATGCCGTTGATTTCATACAGGTCGCTTGTGTTGCTCAGCATGAGCTTGTTGGTATTTTTCAGCTCGGGCCATTTCGAGTGCTTGTTCGTGGCAGGCATCGAAAAGCTGTGTGTGCTCACGATTTCCCTGAACTTAGGCAGCGTCATGGCATATCTCGAAATACACGCCAGATCGGCTGCAGTTGTGTAATGCTCGTCATCGTGGATGCCACTTGGATTGACGAAATGTGTATCGACCGCTCCGAGTTCCTTTGCGCGTTTATTCATCAGTTCCAGGAATTCCGCGGTACTGCCGCATATGTTTTCCGCTATTATGTTCGCAGCTTCGTTGGCCGAACTGATGAGCATAGCCTGAAGCAGGTTTTCAAGGCGTATCTTCTCTCCGGGTATTATCCCGATATTGCTTCCGTTGTATCCAATAGCGTCTATGGCACGCTGGCTTGCCGTCATCACTTCATCGAGATCACCGAGTTCGAGTGCCAGTATGGCCGTCATTATCTTGGTCGTGCTGGCGGGATATACCATTTCCCGGGAATCCTTTTCGCACAGGACATCTCCTGTCTGCGCGTCTATCAGTATGTAGGATGTGGCATCCAGTGAAGGCGGCTGCAGTGCATATGCAATACAAATATCCGTTGCTGTCAGAAGCAAAATCATTGCCAGTGTCAGCAGCTTTTTCATCTGTACCCTCCGGGACATGTTCTATCAATTAGAGTATAGCAGAAATATCGCGGTGAAAGTTAAAAAATTTTAAAAGCTCATCGGAAAATAAAGGAAAATGGTATTAACAGGAAGAATAATACAGAAAATGGAGGGACGCAGTATGAAAGTTCAGTTGTTCGGAAAAGAGATGGAGATAAAAAAAGAACTCATTGTATTTATTGCTTCCGGGCTTGTTTTGCTGGGAGTGCTTGCGGGAAGTTTCATGTTCAGCAGCAGGGGGGACATAATCATCGAGGATGGACAGATTCTGCCGGAACCGGGCCGTGATTCGACATATGGCTCTTCTGCCGGGAACGGGTATGGCGGTACAGCTGAAGTCAGTTACAGCGGCGCAGCCGGGGATGCGGCTGGTGTAGGAGGCAATGCCACGGGGGCAGGAAGCTCCGGGAATTCGGGAAATAGCGGTGAAACCGCGGGACCGGACGGCGGATCAGCCGAAAATAAGGATGAGATCAAGGTCTATGTGGTTGGATGCGTAAAAAACCCGGGTATCGTCACACTGACAAAAGGCCAGATGATATGCGATGCCGTCAGGGAAGCGGGCGGACTTACGGAGGATGCGGACGCCGACAACATCAACATGGTGTATTCGCTGAATGAAAACGTCATGCTGGTCATAAAATCAAAGAATGAAAACAATGCTGCTGGTGAGGGTGCCGTGGTACGCAGCGACAGCGGACCCGGCGCAGAAGTGATAGGAAGCGGCGATGACACGCCTGCCGGCCGGAACGGTATCAAGCCCGTGAACATCAACACCGCCGGAATAGATGAACTGGACACCCTGCCCGGGATAGGGGAGGCGAAGGCAAGGGACATCATAGCTTACAGGGAGAAACACGGCAGGTTCAACAGGATCGAGGATATCATGAAAGTTCCGGGCATCAAGCAGAACCGGTTCGAGAGCATAAAGGATTATATAACTGTGGATTGACAGCGGCAGGCGTCAGCGACGGTGTAATTAAGAGGCAATGGACTGAAGCAGCGCTGGATCGGAGGTCGGAAGGCCTGTACGTTATATAGTTATCTGCCAGTTGACTGAAGCAAAGGCGGAACGAAGCAGCAGTGGGCTAAAGTAACTGTGGACTGAAGGAATGCGACACGGGAACATTGACCTGCAGTGAAACGTCCAGGAAATATCGGTGACATCGGCATTCCGGCAATGGTATGTATACCGGCGACGGCAGTTATACCGAACAGTCAGTGGCATGTACATCGGAAACTCAACGGCAAGTATATTATAAATTGAGGATTGAACCTGAAACAGCAGAAGTGCCTGTGATGGCTGGATCACCGTAAAGACGCGATCTGGCAAAAAGAGACCGGAGCGGAGGTGTAGGATGAGAAAGCTGGTTTTTGCAGCAATGATCATGATATTATGCATATCCCTGGCAGCCTGCAGTTTATTCGGCAGAGATGCGGCGACTTCGGGAAATGATGCCGGAGACCTGCAGGATGACGGCGAGACGGGGTTCGTGGAAACAGACGGTGATCCTCAGGATGAGGATACCGGTAGCCGAAACGGCAGTGCCGGGGACCCGGATGATGACCGGAAGGCTGATGTCAGCACTGACACCGAGACTCCGGACGTGGAGACCAAAATGATAAAGGTCACGCTGTACTTTCCGACTGTGGACAACAGCGCTCTTAAAAAAGTGGAACGTGAAATACCTGTAGTCAACAAGGCCATATTGAAGGCATGCATTCTCGCTCTGGCAGAAGGCCCCGATGATCCGGCACTGAGGAACCCGATACCTGCAGGCACCGAGATCC
>JAKOPX010000167.1 GCA_029778665.1 Bacillota bacterium
CATCGCAAGATGATTGCGCCCGAACCCGCTTTCGTTCCCGGTTGACCACATTATCACGCTAGGATGGTTCTTGAATGTTTCGACCATTCTCTGCATGCGTTCCACGTGCTCTTTTTCCCATTCGGGCATTGTACACGGCCACTCTCCGGTCTCAGTGTCATACCTGTACGGCATTCCGGGCAGCCGGCGCAGGAACCCGTGCGTTTCGATATCGGTCTCACATACTACGTAAAAGCCCAGTTCATCACACATCTGCAGGAATTTCGGCGCAGGCGGGTAGTGTGATGTCCTGATGCAGTTGATGTTAAGTTCCTTCATCAGCAGCAGGTCCCTGTAAAGCTCTTCTTCCGTCTGGCACCAGCCGTTGTACTTGCTTGTATCGTGGTGGTTTATCCCGTGCAGTTTCACCGGTACTCCGTTTATCAGCAGTTCATGCTTATCAGATATGCCGATTTTCCTGAGTCCGCATCTGAAAGGTATGATTTCGCCGTCTTTTTCGATGATGACATCATAGAGGAAGGGTTTTTCAGCATTCCACAGGATCGGGTTTTCCGGCCTGAAGGAAGCAAAGCCTTTTATCCTGCTTTCATACAGAATCTTTTGTCCTTCGAGGATTTTGAGATTCGCTTCGCCTTCGATCCTGACATTGATCGCCTTGTCGTCGGGTATTATTTCTATGTCTTTCAGATGCCCCTCGGGCCTTTGGAGTATATAAACATCCCTGAATATGCCATTGTGCCTGAAGTGGTCCTGGTCTTCCAGGTAACTGCCGGCACACCATTTCAGGACCTTGACCGCGACCCTGTTCTTTCCTTTCCTGACCGCATCTGTTATGTCGAATTCGGCAAAGAGGTGGCTGCCCTGTGTAAAACCTATGTAACTGTCATTGACATACAGGAAGGCACATGACGATACACCTTCAAAAACGAAGTATACCCTGCCCCATTTTTCCCTGAGTTCAAATTCGCGGGAATAAACACCGCAAGGATTGTCATCGGGAACATAGGGTGGGTCGACCGGGAACGGATAGTTTATGTTGGTATAGTTGGGATTTTCATAACCAAGTATCTGCCAGCACGAAGGTACCCGTATCCTGTCCCATTTTTCTATCCGTGAAGGGATCTCCGGAACGTCGATATCCCTGCTGAAATAGCAGAAATCCCATTCACCGTTGAGCAATATGTACTCTGATATCCCCCGCGGGATATAGTAACTTCTTGGTGATTCACGGTTCTCGCTGGTTTTGAGTATGTTTTCGTATATTCTCACAGGCATCGACCTTTCCATTGTGTATTCATCTTTATTTTACTAAACATACGGCTATATTTAC
>JAKOPX010000168.1 GCA_029778665.1 Bacillota bacterium
GCCGAGAATGACAGGATATACGGCGATTCCTACACGCTGGCAGGTGATGCCGTTGAGAAGATCGGCAACAACGTCACGCTGGAGTTCGAGAACATGGACTTCGGCGAAACGGGTTTCAGCAGGCTCGTGATATGCGGCAGGTCGCGCAACGACGTGAATACGGTCCATATCCATTTCGTCGGCCAGGACGGGGACTTCGTCCAGATCGTCGAGGTGCCGTATTCGGATGAATACGTGGAGCATGAATTCAGCCTCGACAGCGTCAAAGGCATGAGGAAGGTGTGCTTTACGTTCCTTCCGGGAAGCAGCTTCGATTTCAGGTGGTTCCGGTTTGTAAAATAACTGGCCGGTCCCGGTGCCGGGGACCAACGGATCAGTTCAGGGGGCAGTTCGGACACGGGAACTTACCGTGACTCAAACCGATAACCTAAAACCTGAAACCGTTAAACGTTAACCGAAAACTGATAACCGGCGTGCCGGGCACGCAGATTCGGAGGAGACATCCATGAACAAGAACAGTTTTGCACCAACACCGCCAATGGGGTGGAACAGTTACGACTATTACGACACTACCGTTACCGAGGACCAGGTGAAATCGAATGCTGACGTGATGGCGTCGCGCCTGAAACAGTACGGCTGGGAATATGTCGTGGTCGACATCCAGTGGTACGCGTACGATACAGGTTCCAAAAGGGACAGGTACCAGTACATACCTTTCTGGAAAGTGGAGATGGACGAGTATTCGAGGCTTCTACCGTGTCCCGACCGGTTCCCTTCATCGAAAGGCGGGAAAGGGTTCAGGCCGCTGGCCGATTATGTGCACAGCCTCGGGCTGAAGTTTGGCATACACATCATGCGCGGCATCCCGAGGATCGCGGCGCACAGCCATATGAAGATAAAGGGTACGGACGTAACTGCCGCCGAGATCGCCGACCCGTACTCGATCTGCCGCTGGAACCCTGACATGTACGGTCTGAATGTGCAGGCGGAAGGCGCGCAGCAGTATTATGATTCGCTGTTCGAGCTTTATGCGCAGTGGGGCATCGATTTCGTGAAAGTCGACGATATATGCAGGCATGACATGCCGTCGGCCAAAAGGGAAACAGAAATGATACACCACGCCATCAGGAAATGCGGGAGGCCGATCGTCCTGAGCCTTTCGCCCGGGCCTGCGCTGGTGGAC
>JAKOPX010000169.1 GCA_029778665.1 Bacillota bacterium
GGCACGAACAGCCCGCCGTCGGGGGCAAGTCCGCGCTTTATGGCTTCAGCCGATGTCACTTTCCCGTACCAGCCGCGGGTGCTCACATAATACATTCAAAAACCTCCCCGGCAAATAAATTGCAAAGCATCGGGCGGTTTACCCGGTGCCTGATAACACGATGCTATATTATAATAATACAAATGCGGAAAAAATACAAAATAGTTTTCAATAGATCACGGGACCCTGGTCAGTTCACTGATCCTCTGCTTCGCATTCCTTGTATACCAGCTGGGCGGATAATTGTCCACAAGTTCCTGGTAAACTTCGATCGCGCTGCGTGAATCCTTGAGCAGTTGATGGCAGCGCCCCATGTAATACAGGGTCGCAGCCATGTTGGAGTTGTTCGGATCGTATATGCGGACTTTCTCGAAACTTTTGAGGGCTTCCTCGTATTTCTTCGAGTTGTATTCCCTGTAGCCCTTATCGTAAGCCGATTTTGCGGCAAGCGGCATTACCTTCTCATACAGGCTGTCGTATTTTTCCTTGTCGGCCTCCCTGAACTCGATCGTTTTCATCAGCATAAGCATATCGGCCGCACCTTCATAATCCTTCGAACCGATCATCGATTCAACTTCGTAAAGCCTTATGACAGCCTTGTAATAGTCAGTCTCCTTTACCGCGTCTTCCTTTTCCCTGAGCGCGGTCTCATACCTGGCCTCCAGTGCGGCGTACTGCTGGTCGAATATCCTTTTGGCCTCATTCACGGTCTCTTCTATTTCATCTTCACTGGGCTGCAGCGGGACAGGCTCGGGTTTCGGAAGCATGAAATAAATGAAAACTCCTATCAGCAACCCGCACAGGAAACCTGCGGCATACCTTGCAATGTTCCGTACAATGCGCCTGTTCCTGTTGGGATCGAACAACGGCCTTTCCCGTCTTGCAGGCTTCGGGGATTTTTCCTTTTTCTTTTTCCTGACCCTCTTAAGCGGTTCACCGGGCTGCTGCAGGTTCACGGCAGGACGTTCGGTCCCCTCTTCAGGCGGTATTATGTCCAGGAGCTTGTTGCGCTGCATGAAACTCAGCGCATACACGCTGTTGGATTCGGAACGTATGACTTTGTTGAAAGCTTCGGCAGCTTTTTCCTTTTCACCGACAAAGGCGTAACATACGCCAAGAAGATTGAGAGCTTCATTGAAATGCGGATTAAGAGCTATGGCCTTCCTGAGCTTTATTATAGCCATGTCTTCGCTGTCGGACCTGAGGTCTTCGATGGCCTTGTTGTAAAGGTATACTGAATTGCGTACATTGTCTGGTATGGCCTCACCCCCGCGAACGATTTCGTCAAGGTCGATGGCCTTGAAATTTTTCAGTTCAGCCTTCACATCCACCGAAAACCTCACCCCCCTGGTTACTTGGAGAACATGTCTCTCACGGCGCCAATGTAATACAGCGATCCAAACGCACAAA
>JAKOPX010000170.1 GCA_029778665.1 Bacillota bacterium
AATTCAAGTATTCAGCGAAGATACTGGAGACTGACTATTACGGCAAGATATTCAAAGCCTCCGGACTGTTGGACGCAGAGGAGGACTGATGCAGTCAGACCGGTGCGTGATACCGGCGCGTGGAAAATCTGAAGCGCCGGCGGTGACAGGCCCTCAACGGACAGTAGTTCCTGTGGTGATGAATGACTGATGCCATGCGGCAACGGAACAGGTTCGTGGCGCAGCAGTTGCCGCGTATTGACGTCGCTTGCTTTTGAGGCTAAAATATAATAGGCTTGAGATAATATAAAATTCGAAGAGCAAACTCAATATTAAAATATTCTGAAAGGGCAAGGTATTACGGGATGATCATTCGCTGATCCGGCAAAAAGCAAACGATTTGGAATAACCGGGCAAAAATGCTCAGGTCGGTGCCGGATTGGCTATTTATATACCTTGCCGTCTTCATGTTCTCATTTGAGCGACATTGGCGGAATAACTCCGAAAGAACAGCCGTGATTTATCCATCTGTTATGACAATTGCCGGGATATGTCCTTACGGGCAAGGGCAGCTCTTTTGGTGAAGTATAAAGGTCTTTCCTGCACCGGCCGGTTGAAAGGGGAGATCTTTCTTGTTATTGCTGGAAGCTGTGAACATCAGGAAATACTACGGGGACAGGCTCATAATCGGTTTTGATGAACTGAAGATATACTCCGGGGACCGTATCGGGGTGACGGGGATCAACGGTTCCGGCAAGTCCACGCTCCTGGATATACTGTATGGAAGCCTTGAGCCGGACGAGGGCTATGTAAGGCGGTTTTGCGAAGTCGGGTATATAAGGCAGTTCGATATGCATGAGGGGCATGACATCCGTCGATTGAAGGCGGAAGCATCCGGGACTGCGATGAAGCTACTCAGCGAATTCGAAATCGGAACGAAACTCGACAGGCAGGCGTTGAGCGGGGGTGAACAGACAAGGCTGAAAATCGCCGGAGCCTTCAGCAGGGATACCGCATTGCTGTTTGCTGACGAGCCGACCTCCAATCTGGATTACAGGGGGATCGAACTGTTCAGGCAAAAGCTTGAGCAGCTGGAGTCCTTCGTAATGGTAAGCCATGACCGCAGCCTGCTCGACGCTCTCTGCAACAGGATAATCGAGGTGAAGGACGGGGGCATACGTACCTTCAGCGGCAATTATTCGTTTTACAGGAAGCAGTGTGAGGCGGAGAGGGAAAGGTCCATCGCTGAGTTTGAGAAATATATCGCGGAGAAGACAGCGCTTGAACAGGCAATATCTGACCGGATGAGGAGAGCCGGGAAAGTACGCAAAGCCCCTGCAAGGATGGGCAATTCCGAGGCAAGGCTCCATAAGCGCAGGGCGGCTGAAAGCCAGGAGAAGATCACCAGAGCTGCAAAGAGCCTGGCGACGAGGCTTGAAAAGCTGGAAGAGAAAGAGAAACCGAAGGAACAGCCCGTGATCAGGCTGGACTTCTCACTGACAGAACCGCCGGAGAACAAAACCGTCATCAGCGCGGAAAGGCTGAGCTTCAGCTACGGGAACGTACCTGTCTTCAAAAATGCCGGTTTTACGGTCACCAACGGTCTGAAGACAGCGCTGTGGGGCGGAAACGGCACCGGGAAGACGACACTGCTCAACCTGATCTATGCAGCCTGGCTCGAGCGAAACGGAAGTCATGACACCCGGGCGGCGGCTCCGGTCAGGGAACGCCCGGATATTGCCGGGTGTGGAAGCGGCGTTCGGCCGCCGCTTGGTGACGCAATGGCAGCTGCAGCAAGGTGCATAAATATCGTACCCAAAGCCCGGCTGGCATATTTCAGGCAGTCTCTCGAAGACCTCGACCCCGGGAAAACCGTCCTGGAAAACGTGATGAAGGACAGCGTGCAAAGCGAGGCGGCTGCGAGGACGATACTGGCACGGCTGCGGCTCCCGGGCAGTGACGTTTTCAAAAAGGTCGGCGTGCTGAGCGGAGGGGAAAGGATAAAGGTCTGCTTTGCGAAACTGCTCGTGTCGAAGGCCAATGTCCTTCTCCTCGACGAGCCGACAAACTATCTCGATATGCAGTCTATAGAGGCGCTGGAGAACGTTCTGAAGGAATATGAAGGGACGGTCCTGTTCGTTTCGCATGACAGGGCCTTTGTCCGCGCTGTCGCAGACAGGCTGCTGGTGACCGGCGGACTGACAGTCAGGACATTCGAGGGCGGCATCGATGAATACGAAGAAGGCATGAGGGCTGCTGATGTGGTACGGAACAGGGAACTGGAGAAAAATATAATACGGATGAGGTTAACAGAGGTGATCAGCAGGCTCTCTCTGCAGACACAGGCAGAAGACAGGGAAGCGCTGGAAGAGGAGTTCAGCAGGCTGACAAAACAGCTCAGGGAACTCAGCTGAAATGATCCGGGCCGCGGTGGCTGAGCTGCAGTGCAGGAAACTGTCCGGTTGCCTGAAAGGCATGTCCGATTACCTTCGTTTCAAAATAGCGAATAATTTGGTAATGCAACAGGAATTTTCAGGCAAGACTTATATAAACCGGCATCAACCGGCTGTATGATGGCGCCGGACAGTTTGTCTTGCACTTTACAGCCCGATATACTAAAATGAACGTGGTATGTGCAAAAAACGACGGCGTCGTCCGTCACGGCCGGCGCATGCCGGCACAAATATTGCGGACAGCGAGGTACATATATTTTGGATATACAGGACAGAGAATTCATACCTGTTTTGCTTGGAAACGACATCAACACATATGGCATGTCAAGGGCATTTTACGAGGCATACGGGGTCAGGTCGGTGGTGATCGGGAAAGCCGCCGCGGGGCCAAGTTGCCACAGCAGGATAATCGATTTTCGTCACGTTCCGGGACTCGATTCGGAGGAAACGTTCATAAAGACAATAGAGAAAACGGCGGCGGAGTTTGCCGGGAAAAAGATCATCCTCATGGGCTGCGGCGACAATTATGTCGAACTCATAATCAGGAATGCGGACAGGCTGCCCGGGAACATCGTCGCTCCTTACGTGGACGAGCAGCTCATGGAGAGGCTGCTGACCAAGACCGAGTTTTATAAAATGTGTGACCTCCATGGCGTGGAGTACCCGAAAACATTCATTTACGACAGGTCCATGGGAAGCAGCTTCACGCTGCCCTTCGGGTTCCCCGTGTTCCTGAAGCCTTCCAACGGCATCAGGTACTGGCAGCACGAGTTCCCGACGCAGAAAAAGGCGTACAGGCTGGACAGCGAAGCGGAACTGAAGGAAGTCATAGAACAGATATATGGCGCAGGCTACGACGACCGGCTGATCATACAGGACTTCGTGCCCGGTGATGACTCGAACCTGCGGGTAATGATCACCTATTCGGGAAAGGACAGGAAAGTCAGACTGATGTCCCTTGCCCATACGGTGCTGGAAGAACACACTCCCCATGGGATCGGCAATACCGCCGTGCTGATGAACGATTACGATCCCGGGCTTTCCGAAAAGCTGCGCGATTTCCTTGACGGCATCGGTTATACCGGGTTCGCGACATTCGACATCAAGTATGACAGCAGGGACGGCAGGTACAAGATACTTGAGATGAACCTCCGGCAGGGGCGCAGCAACTATTACGTGACGGCGGCCGGCCATAACCTGGCAAGGTATGTCGTCGAAGACCGTATATTTGACAGAGATCTGCAGTTTACAATCGCGAAAGAAAGGAATCTCTGGACAGCCATCCCTCTCAGCGTGGCCTTCCGGTACACAAGGGACGAAGACATAAAGAGAAGGATGATGGAACTGGTCAGGGAGAAAAAAGTGACACACCCGCTGTTCATGAAGGGGGACAACAGGCCCAGGAGGATGCTGTTCCTTTGGAAATGGCAGCTGAGCCACTGGTTCAAATTCAGGAAATACCTGTGACCGGAGTCGACCGGCGGCCGATCCGGCTGCTGGTGATGCATGGCAACAGGATCGCACATACGATTACCAGGCAGTACGGAATATACGAAGCCTGGCCGTCCGCACATACGGCATGCAATGCGGCTACGGCCATGCGGGATAAATTGCAGAGGTGACGAAATTGAGCAATGAGATAAATGTCGGCAAAAAAAATACTGAAGGTGAAAATCCCGGGACCCAGGCCAGGACCGGCGTTGACATGAAAAAATACGAGGAATTCCTGCAGTCCCATCCGAAGGGGCATTTCATGCAGTCTCCGCAGTGGGCTGAAGTAAAGTCCATGTGGAAAAACGAGATCGTGACGGTGGAGGATGAAAACGGGAACATAAAGGGAGCGATGAGCCTGCTCATCAGGAAAATCCCGGTACTTCCGTATACGATGATGTACTCGCCGAGGGGGCCTGTCTGCGATCCCCATGACGGGGATACCCTCAGGAAACTGCTGGAGAAATGTAAGGCGCTGGCGAAAAAGTACCGCAGTTATGTCCTCAAAATGGATCCTGATATCGAAATCGAAGATACACAGTTTGAAGAAATAGTAAGGAAACTGGGATTCAGGGTGAGCCGCGGCCTTAAGAATTATGAGGGTATACAGCCCAGGTTCGTTTTCAGGCTCGATCTCAGGGGCAAGACTGAAGAGCAGATCATGGCCGACTTCCATCACAAGGTCCGCTACAATATCCGGCTCGCCGCAAGGAAAGGCGTGGAGGTCAGGGTCGGTACGAGGGAAGATATGGCCGTTTTCCACAGGATGATAGTCGAGACGGGGATACGCGACAACTTCGTCGTCAGGAGCAGGGAATACTATGAAAAGGTCTACGACTGCTTCGCACCGGACCACGCAAGAGTCTATATAGCAAGCTACGAAGGCAAGCCTATCGCCGGCACCGTCGCCATCAGGTACGGAAACAAGTGCTGGTACCTGTACGGTGCGAGCATTAATGAGCACCGCAACCTGATGCCCAATTACCTTTTACAGTGGAACATGATAAAATGGGCGCTCGAATCTGGCTGCGACATATATGATTTCAGGGGCGTCCCGGGAGACCTGGACGAGAACAATCCCATGTACGGCCTTTACAGGTTCAAGGTCGGCTTCAGAGGGAAGTTTACAGAGTTCGTGGGGATGCTGGACTATGTTTTCAACCCGTTCGTCTATTTTATAGCAGAAAAAGCAATCACCGCCTTCCGCGAACTCAGGAGAAAAATATACAAGAGAAAGTAAGGAACAGTGAAAACACAGTCGAGTGCAAAAGGCTTTACCGTTTTAAGCGCGGCAAGCATCATAAACAAGCTGCTGGGCCTGCTGTATGTGCCTGTCGTTACGCTGATAATCGGCAACTACGGCAACGGCATACGTGAACAGGGCTTCAAGCTTTACGAGCTGGCATTTGTCATAACCAATACCGGCATACCTATCGCATTGTCAAAAATCATATCAGAGCAACTCGCCTCAGCAAAATACCGGCTTTCTTACAGGACCCTTAAGGTATCTGCCGTACTGCTGACATCATCAGGCCTTTTTATCAGCATCCTGACCGCTGCCCTGGCAGGACCCGTGTCAAGACTGATGCACTCGCCGGAGGCATACTGGACGATCGTGGCGCTGTCACCGGCTTTGTTTTTCACCTCTGTATCATGCATATTCAGGGGGTATTTCCAGGGACGGTCCAATATGGTGCCCACAAGTGTTTCACAGATCATAGAGCAGGTCGTCAACGCCCTGCTGGCAATCCTGTTTGCCTGGCTCGCTTACCGGTGGGGCCTGGAGATTGCCGCAGGACAGGGGCTGGCAGGGGAAGAGATGGTCACGGAAGCTCTCAAATATGCGGCAGCAGGCGCCACGGTAGGCGTATCTGCCGGCGCCCTGGCAAGTGCCGGGTACCTGTGCTGGACCTATGCCAGGAACAGGGCTGAAATCATCAGTGAGCTAAGGTATTCGTCAACCGATGGTTCCGAGATATCATCAAGGGACATCCTCAGGCGGATAATCAGCCTGGGCGTGCCCATAACGCTGGGTTCAGTGATGATTTATGTGACACAGCTGATAGACGTGATCAATATCAAATCGAGGCTGATCGTTGCCGGTTTCAGTGATGTCGAAGCCACGAGCATGTATGGCATCCTGGCAACCCAATACACAAAGGTGCTGTTTATCCCGGTCGTTTTTGCTACGGCGCTCGGCACGACTGTCCTTCCGTCCGTGTCGCAGGCTGCTGCCGTCAATGACCGGGCTTTGCTGAACAGGAGGATAGCAAACGCTTTCAGGACCATATTCATGATTTCAGTGCCTGCTGCGGTTGGACTCACGGTCATGGCAAAGCCGATAATATACATGTTGTTCCCCAGGAATCCCGATGGCTGGGATCTGCTTGTAACAGGCTCATGGACCGTTATACTCATAACGCTTGTGTCGGTGCAGACATCTGTGCTACAGGGACTCGGAAAGACCTATGTACCGACCGTGCATATGCTGATCGGACTTGCGTTAAAGCTTCTCGTGAATTACACGCTGATTGCTGTCAGATCTATAAACATCAAGGGCGCCATAATCGGAAACGCCGTGTGTTATATATTTGCCGCTGTCATGAATTACAGGGCGCTGAAGAAATTGACAGGCGTGAGGCTGAACGTCAGGAAGATTTTCAACAGGCCTTTGAGCGTTTCTATCGTGATGGGCTTTTTTGCTTACCTGATCTACCACGGGTTCTCGTTCATGCTGGAACGGATCATCAGGTCCGCGTTCGTATTGAACGTTGTATGTGCGTTTGCCGCTGCAGCAGCCGGCTGCCTGATTTATTACCTGCTTATGATCGTTGCCGGCGGGATCACGGCTGACGATATCAGGAAGCTCCCCCTGGGGGAAAGGATCCTCAGTTTTACAGTCAAATTCCCGCACATGGACAGGTTTCTGATGTGAAAACCTGGGGCCGGCATGGAAAAACTGGTGTCTTCAGTGGAAGCAATCGCCGCCCGGACTGCTGCCGCTCATAAGTTATTTGGACCACGGTAATACCTGTACTCGTATCTCTTCTTTTTAACCCTTCTGGATATCTTTTTCAGTATTGTCCTGAGCAGGACGAAACCGCTGGCTGCAAGCAGTATGTACGACAGCGCGTAAGAATAATGCTGTTCGGGATCGGAATCTTCAGCTCCCGTATCCTGGGCTGTCACGGCAGGGGCTTTACTGATCGTCCTTGCGGCAATAAGGTTGACTTCTCCCAGTACTTTCCCGTCTGAAATATATTCAACGGTTCCGATTACATCTCCTTTTCTGACCGGTGCATTGATTACATTGGGTATGTCCAGCCTGGTCTCGATATCATTGCCGGCCGTGCCGTCTGGCTGTACCGGCAGTGCAATGCTGAAGCCGGATTCCGTTACCAGGTCAAGAATATTGCTGTCTTCGGCCGCTCCATCCACGATGACTGACTTGACAGTGACTCCGGCATCTGTCAGCTTTTGCATCGAATAGTTTTCAAAGCCGTAACGGAGCAGTTCGGTGGCATATCCATACACCTTGTTCGCTGTCATCACGTGCATCACGACTGCGATAAGTTCCATGCCGTCCTCGCCCGTTGCCGAAATGACCAGGTTGTTGCCTGCTGCTGCCGTGTAGCCTGTTTTGATGCCGGTCACGGTATACTCGCATTCTTTGCCGTTGACCGTGTAGGGATATGTATTGTCATACCACAGCAGTTTGTTCGTGTTCCTGAGCACGTCCCATTTTTCATGCTTGTTTGTTGACGGCATGCCTTCATAGTATTCAGTGGCAACTATTTTCCTGAACTCGGGGATGGTCATGGCATGGCGGGCCATTATCGCAATGTCCCGGGCGGTGCTGAAATGGTCTGCGTCTTCCTTTTCGGTATCTTTTCCCGACGGGTTCACGAAATATGTATTGGTTGCTCCCAGTTCCCTCGCCCTCCGGTTCATCATGTCCATGTATTCCTTGCGGGAAGGGGCCACATTTTCAGCAATGATATTGGCAGCCTCGTTGGCGGATTTTATAAGCATGACGTTCAGCATGTTCTCCAGCGTCAGACCTGTCTCGCCTGCCATGATGCCGATGTTCATCCCGCCCCTGCCTATGTCGTACACGGCTTCCTGGGAAACTTTCACTTCCTGCTGCAGATCGCCGTTCTCCAGTGCCACGATGGCGGTCAGTATCTTGGTAAGGCTGGCGGGCCGTATCTGCCTGTCTGCATTCTGTTCTGCAAAAAACCTGCCTGTCTTTGCATCCATGAGTACGTAACAGACTTCTTTGTCAGGTATGTTCGGCGATTTGGCATTTACAGGCATGGCAATGGCTAATGACATGATAGCTATGGAAGCCAGGTATATCAGTATCGGGAATAATTTTCTCATATGTTTCTCCATTTTGGTCGATCTTTTGTAAAAATGCTCCTGCTATTGCTAAGCAGTATCAATCTCATTTTAGCATTTTGTCATACCTGTTTCAAGCCGAGCAGGGCCGCTGAGGGCCGCACGTACGGGGAATGGCCGGTTGTCCGTGCGTGCACTGCATAAATGTAGTACAATATTGATGTAGCGCTGACATACATAAATTCACCGGGAAGTGGCAAATTAAGTATAAATGAACAACCAGCGCCGGGAGGATTTTTACGAATGAAAATCAGACGGTTTGTCAGGATCATTGCGCTAATGATAATCATTGCCGTTGCTGTCTCGGTATACTTCCATGAAAGGAACGCAATAGTTAGGGATGACAGGTATGAATATGTCCAGAGTTCCGTCAGGAATGACGAAGGAAGCATAAGGGTAGTGATAAGCGCGATCGGTGATGTTGCGCTCGGGCAGGACTCGCGGTTCAGCTACAGGGATTCGTTTGATTACGTTTTTGAAAAATCCGGCGGAGATTATGGCTATTTCTTTGCCAATGCCAGACAGATACTGGAGCAGGATGACATCACGATTGCAAACCTGGAATGCGTACTGGGCAATGTGACAGAAAAAGCTGAAAAGTACGATTACGGCAATAATTACTGGTTCATCGGCAAACCGGAATATGCAAATATACTGAAGGCAGGCAGCATAGAAGCGGTCAGCCTGGCAAACAACCACACGTATGACTATGGGCAGAAGGGATACGATGCCACCTGCATGGCGCTTGATGAAGTTGGTGTCAAACATTTCGGCTATACCCGGACTGCAGTGAGCACTATAAACGGGGTCGACGTCGGCATGGCCGGTTTCAACCAGCTTGGCGAATATGAGCAGGGGCGTGATGCCGAAGAGCTTAAGCAGGAGATAGAAAGCGTGACAAGGGAACTCAGGGAGCGGAGCGATCTTGTCATAGTTTATTTCCACTGGGGCAATGAGTACCAGTACAAGGCAGACAGCCTGCAGACGGAACTGGCACGGCTTGCCATCGATTCCGGGGCTGACCTGGTACTGGGGAGCCATCCTCATGTATTGCAGCCGATCGAGATATACAACGACAGGTATATAGTGTACAGCCTGGCCAATTTCTGCTTTGGAGGCAACAAAAAGCCGTCGGATTTCGATACGATGGTATACCGGCAGGCATTCCTGTTCGACCAGGACAGCAACCTTATAAGCATACAGGCGCCGGAAATCATCCCGTTCTCTATATCATCAAAAAAATCCGTGAATGATTACAGGCCGACACCCGTTGAAGGCGAGGCAAAGGAAAGGATCTTCGCCAAACTGGACTATTCGCCGGATAAGGCGGCGGCAAAGGACCTGTCGGTGGACAAAAACGAGATGGTCAGGATCGACGAGGTAGCGGATGATATAGTCATCGATCTGAAATATGCCACGTCAGACAATATTACCGGGAAGCCTGTCTATGATTCGAAAGTCGCCTGGCTGAGAAGGGGCACGGCAAACAAGCTGAAGAAAGCCAACGAGGCTTTGATGAGACAGGGCTACAGGATCAAGGTATGGGATGCGTACAGGTCTGAAAAGGACCACGGGCTTCTGCACAAGATCGCCAGAAACAGCTATTACTTCATCGATCCGAAGATCGGGTCCAATCATACGCGCGGCGCCGCAGTCGATGTTACGCTGGTGGATATGGAAGGGAACGAACTCGACATGCCCAGCAAATTCGATGAAATGTCCGAAAAAGCTCACAGGACCTACAAATATGCAACACCCGAGCAGAAAAGGAACGCCCTTATACTGGAGAATGCGATGAAAGATGCCGGATTCATCCCGCTGGAAAATGAGTGGTGGCATTTCGACGATTCGGAGTACAGGAGTTATGATTTCCTGCCGTCGCTGCAGAAATGAGCTGTACCGGATCATGCCTGCCCAACCGGAATATGGCGGGGAACAGGGCCAGGGCTGAGGCAAAGGCAAGACAAAGCAGGGGAATAAACGCATGAGCAGATGTCAGGGACGACCGCCGGAATAACGTCAGGCCGGTGAGAAACGTCTTTGTACTGCATATCGGCGACTGCAATACATGTTCCGGGATCCCGATGGAAAAACGGACAAGCCGGTGATAAAATACTAACCGGCACTAAATATCAGCCCGGCGGGAGATAAAACACAGACCGGCAACGAATATGACCGGTGCTGGAACCTCGGCCGGCGGTCATGTAAACCGGTGAAATAACATTGAAACATGCCGGCCGGGAAATTGAAATAATTATAGTAAATGCTGCCGGTATTCAGAGTCAGCTTTGGCAGCAAACACTGAAAGCTGTGGGGGTGCGGGATGGAAAAGTATGCTTTGGAGGAGTACATAGAAAAACTGCAGGAGAAAAAACTGCTGCTAAGACACAACTGTACGCTGGAGACGGCCAGACAGACAGTGAGCCATGTGGCGTACGATTCGAACAAAACAGTGCGTAACACGCTTTTTGTCTGCAAGGGAGCCGGATTCAGGGAGGCCTATCTGCAAGACGCGGTCCGCAGGGGCGCTTTCGCATATATCAGCGAAGTGGAGTATGATGTACCGGTGCCATGTTTGCTCGTAAGCGATGTTAAAAAGGCACTGGCCCTCACGGCGTCGATATTTTACGGCAATCCGACCAAAGATCTTTGTATCGTCGGCATCACCGGCACGAAGGGGAAATCCACGACAGCCTATTACATCAAGTACATACTCGACGATTACATGAGAGAACTGGGTAAGCCTGAAACAGCGATAATATCGTCGATAGATACATACGACGGCGTCATAAGGGAGGAATCCAGGCTTACGACGCCTGAATCGCTCGAACTCCAGATGCATTTCAGGAACGCGGTGGACAGCGGCATCGGATACATGGCAATGGAAGTTTCCAGCCAGGCACTCAAATACGGAAGGCTCCATGAGGTTTCTTTTGATGCGGGAGTATTCCTCAACATATCCGAGGATCATATCAGCCCCATCGAGCACAGTGACATGGAGGACTATTTCGTTTCGAAGCTGAAGATTTTCAGCCAGTGCAGAACAGCCTGCATCAATACGGACTCCGACCAGTTCCCCAGGGTGTATGAGGCGGCGAAAAACGCCGAAAGGATGCTTACTTTCGGTACAAAGGAAGATGCCGACATTTACGGGTATGACATCAGGAAAAACGGTATGGATACGCATTTCCGGGTGCGCTGCGACCGCTTCGACCGGGAATTCGTGCTGACGATGCCCGGCCTGTTCAATGTCGAGAACGCACTTGCCGCAATCGCTGTGGCATACGCGCTGAAAATACCGGAAGAGCATATATATACCGGCCTTCGGAGGGCGAGGTCCAGCGGCAGGATGGAGTATTTCGCAAACAAGGCGAAAGACAGGATAGTCATTGTAGATTATGCCCACAACAGGCTGAGCTTTACCAGGCTGTACGAAACCGTAAAAGCTGAATTCCCCGGAATGAAGATAGTGACTGTGTTCGGCTGCCCCGGCGGCAAGGCATATGTGCGAAGAAGGGACCTGGGGCTGCTGGCAGGGCAGCACTCCGACAGGGTCATCCTGACTGCCGAGGACCCTGGACCGGAAGACACGAGGACCATAAGCGAGGACATTGCGCAGTATGTACGTCAGTACAACGACAACTGCGAACTGATAGACGACCGGGAAGAGGCCGTGAAGACCGCGATCCTGTCATCGGAACCCGGAACCGTGATACTGATCACGGGCAAGGGCAACGAGACGAGGCAGAAGTATGGCAATAAATACATACCTGTGCCGTCCGACGTGGAACTGACGAAAAAGTACCTCTCCGAACTCGAAAATATGACGCCGGAAAGCGAACCTTGACAATATACGAATGGCTGTACAGTGAGTTAAATAAACACAGTTTCATATAAATGCAGCGTCAGCGACAATGCTTTCATTCAGACCTGTACTCCTGCCGTGAACAGAAGAACCGCCTTTTGCATAATATATCTATGGTCATATTATGTAAAGGGTGGTTTTAACTGTGGCAAACGTTTATGTATATAACAACCAGACCGGCAGTATGGAGTACTATACGCTGGCAGAATCGGACGCGATGCCGTACAACATTGGAAGGACGCTGACGGTGGGCGAGTTCCGGGGCAGTTCCCGGGCTAATACGTTATGGACCACAAGACGGGCGATGGAGGCTTTCAATATAACGAGAAGCGCATGGGGACGCCCTATTTATGTGGGCTATGCTTTCAAACGGATCTGGGAGGGAGGCCATGCCGCCATGTCACAGCACTATGCGGGCGTGGCCTTTGACGTCGGCCAGAACCTTGACAGCGCGACGCGTGACCAGCTGCGAAATACGGCTGCGGCGACCGGCGTATGGACATACGTGGAGCCGGCATACCTCACGCCGACGTGGGTTCATTTAGACGCCCGGGCCACTCCGCCGGCATGCGCCGCAGGCGGTTACCCTCTGGTCCGTTTCGGCAGCGTGAACAACTATGTGCTGGTTCTCCAGGACGCACTGAATGCACTGGGATATACCGGCTCAGGCCTTGACGGGATATTCGGCAACGGGACGCGGGATGCAGTGATCCGTTTCCAGCGTGCCCAGGGACTCGATCCGGACGGCATAGTCGGGTGCCAGACATGGGAGCGGCTGACAGAGCTTGCGGTGTCCATAGGCCGTACGGCGACCGTTCTCGACCCGTGAGGCTGAGGGACCAGGCAGAGATCAAACAATGCGCGATATTGCGGCAACTCGGAAATTCACCGGGCTGGCATGATTTGTCATTCACTTCGGTAACCTCTACCGAAGGTTTTCATTTTCTGGTATAGTAATTGCAAACCATATGCAAATAACTGTCCGCTGGCAGGATGCTTGCCGGACGTGCATACTGTGACCTGGATATACCATGCATCTCAGGTGCCGTAAGATAAAGATTTTGTGAAATACTACGCTATGGGAGGCGTGATGACTTTGCAGGATAAATCGCAAAAGGCTGCTGACATGCAAAAGGATGCTGTCGTACAAAAGGCCAATGACATGAAAAAAACTGATGACGCGAAAAAAGTACCGCTGCCTGAACTTGAACAGAGGCTCCGCAGGTTCAGGACGGCCATGGACGAAAAAGAGCCCGACTGGAAAATGGCCCTGATCGTAAGCAAGGTAAACCAATATTATTTCACGGGGACGATGCAGGAAGGCGTCCTGTTCATTCCGAGGGACGGAGATGCGGTTTACTATGCCCGGAGGAGCTACGAGCGTGCGTTGGATGAATCGCTGTTCCCCGGCATAAGACCGATGGAAACATACAGGGATGCGGCGGCTGCGCTCGGCAGGCTGCCGGAGACTGTCCACATCGAGGCGGACTTCGTTCCTTATGGCATGTGTGCCAGGCTGCAGAAGTACTTCGGATTCGAAAACGTTAAAGCCCTGGACGCTGTCGTGGCAAAGGTACGGTCGGTCAAAAGCCCATATGAACTGGAACTTATGGTAAGGGCCGGCGACATCCACAGAAGGGTGATGGAAGAGCGCGTGCCGAAACTGTTCAGGGAAGGGATGAGCGAGGCCGAACTGACTGCCGAAATATTCAAAGTGCTTATCGAGGAAGGGCACCAGGGCGTAGCCAGGTTCAACATGTTCGATTGCGAGGTATTGCTCGGCCATATAGCATTTGGGGAAAGTTCGCTCTATCCGACCTACTTCAACGGTCCGGGGGGCAATTACGGCCTCGGGCCCGAGATGCAGCTCATGGGCAGCAGGGAAAACAGGCTGGCTTCCGGAGACCTTATATTTGTCGATACCGGCTGTGCATTTAAAGGCTACCAGTCGGACAAGACCATGACGTACGTGTTCGGCAGGCCGCTGCCCGCTCATGCCGTGGAGATACATAAAAAATGCCTGGAGATACAGGAAAGGATCCGGGAAATGCTCAGGCCCGGCATAGCTCCGTCATACATCTATGAAACCATCATGAAAGACATAGATGAAAGCAGCCTTCCCAATTTCATGGGGTTCAGGAACAGGAGGGTCAAATTCCTGGGCCATGGTATCGGGCTGCACGTGGATGAACTGCCTGTGCTGGCAAAAGGATTTGACGAACCGCTGCAGGAAGGGATGGTCTTTGCGGTGGAGCCCAAGGCCGGAGTGGAGGGCGTCGGTATGGTTGGGATCGAAAACACGTTCATCGTGACGCCCGAGGGCGGAAAATGCATCACCGGGAACCATCCCGGCCTGATGGAGATATATTGACGGTTTCGAAGCTGGTGCTTCACTTGCTATATAATTCTGCCTGCATAATAATGACGATTCGGCCAAAACTATGTACCGGGGCGGACAGGTAGACCGGACAGTAAATATTTTTTATAAAACCAACTTGCAAAGGAGAATCGTTATGAGCAGGAAGAAAAAGGACCAAAACATCCGCGTGCCGGTGGAGAAGCACGACACCGCGGCATGGGCAAACATCGAAAAGAAGAAATCCCACTCGCAGGTTACTATACCGTCGGAATTCCAGGTCATCAACGCCAAGGAATACGTTGATGAAAATCAGAAGTGAGAGGGATGACGCGGCGGAAGCAGGGAAGATGGCGCAATAAATGCAGTAGATGAGAGGCATTATCACTCGGTAGGATAATGCCTCTGCATTTTCACAGGCGAATATGCAACTTTCCATGCCTGCAGCCGTACAGGCAGCTCCAACGGCTGTAAAGTTCCATATATGCCAGGACCTGATATCGGGCATTGCTGCATTATTTCTGAAAGACACTGAAAAGCAGAGACATTGAAAAACATTGAATGAAATGGCAGATAGCATGACCTGCTATCTGCCATTTGATGTGCTGCTTCCATTCAGACCCGGCTTCATCCCGTTAATCCTGCCTTACCTGGCCACGTTTACTGCCCGGCGAGCCGGAGATAGGTCTCATACCGTTCACGTGCATGGGTCTCCGATTCTTCGAACAGTTTTTCCGCCAGTTCGGGATAGACGTTCATAAGCTGCGTGTAGCGGACTTCGCCCGTGAGGAAATCCCTGTAGGGCCTTTCCGGTTTCTTTGAGTCAAGTATGAACGGGTTTTTGCCCTCTTTCCGCAGAT